>JAZFSJ010000335.1:0-6391 GCA_036446115.1 Thermodesulfobacteriota bacterium
TGATACCAACTACGCAGACAATTACACCGATGCCGCCGATAATACTCGCAACAGCAGATAGTCCCAAGAAGGGCCAGAAATTGGTTTTGACCCTATTGATACTTTCCCTGGAGGCAGGCCAGAAGTCCATCTTTTTATCCACAATCAGAAATAACCCGAACATTAACAGGGCCTGAACTGCATAGGCCAAGAATATGGGGGCCAATTGCCCGACAACGGGCAAAAAAGCAAGAATGAGCGATGCCAAAAAAATGATAACCCCCCATACAAACACAAAAAGGAGAGAGTTCAGGAAGTAATTAAATCCGTCAAACAGCTTTCCCACTTCTGGTTTGGGCCCCTTTTTATCGAACAATCCCAGGGTGATCAGTGTAAGTCCAGCCATCATGGGACCTGCAAGAATACCAAAGGTCACGGCGGTGATCACTCCTGCGAGAAGCGAGACCAGAATGAGGATGCCGATGTTTTCTTTATACAGGTTAAACCCCTTTTCGATCCACTCACCAAATTTTACTTGAACCTTTCCCATCGTGCACCCCCTTTTCAGTTGTACATTGTATAATTGAGCGAGGTTACCATCTCCAATGATAGTATAGAAAAGACGATTGTTCATCAAGTAAATCACCCCTTTTTAGGGGGAAAGGAGGACTTTCAATAAAAAAGAACTGAGCAGAACACTAACTGATATCTACTGCAACCGAGTGCGTAGCTGTACGGTTTTTACTGTCAAAAACCGTTACCTTAATCTCATATCGTCCCGGTTTGTCGTAGGTATGGGTGTGAGGGAAAAAGTGGTGTTTGTCTGTTTGTCCATCCCCCCAGTCCCACTGAATTTTCACGACTGGGGCTGCAACTCCACCATTTACAATCACTTCTCTATCTAATATACCCGGTTTGCTTAAATGCAGGCGGAAACCGATAATATCTTCCGTCTTCTGATCACCTGTGCATCCGGCGCAGAAAAGGACGGATACAATACAAACGATCACAGCTAATCTTCTTTTCATTTTTCCCTCCCTGATATCAAAAAAGTTTTGTCACCATAGTCTTTTCTGTTCTGCAACCTGACCTGAGGAAGGAAGGCCTTTACTACTTAACCAGCCATTTTCTCTCCCGCTGAAATGAGAGTCTTTACCAATGATAATGTGGTCATGAACGGCAATGTCAACGGTTGAAGCTGCCTTTTCCAGATCTTCTGTAAGCCTTCTATCTGTTATAGAGGGAGTGGGATCCCCGCTGGGATGGTTGTGAACGAAGATTAAGGCTGAGGCATTATGCCTTATGGCTCCTTCGATTACCTTGCGGGGGTACACTGCCGTCCGGTTGATAGTGCCTTCATCTAAGGTTTCCACCTCAATCACTTCATTCTTGGTAGTAAGGTAAATAACAGTGAATTTTTCGTTTCTTTCTCCAGATAGGGCATACCGGCAAAAATTGAAAACGTCCTGTGGAGAACTCAAAACCTCTTTGCTTTTGATACGAGTTTTTAGATATAGAGTTGCCCCGTCCTTCAGCAGTTTGATAAGGATAGCTGATCGTTCTCCTATGCCTTTAACAGAGGCAAGTTCTTCAATGGAAGCGTCGAATACCCCTTTGATGCCACCAAAATGCTGAATCAACTCTTTGGCAATGGGTTTCACGTCCCTCTGGGGAATGGCATAGGTTAAAAGTAGTTCTACAAACTCGTAGTCGTGAAATCCTTCCAGTCCCGTTTTCTTAAACCTTTGCCGTAATCGCCTCCGGTGTCCGTCATGGGAATTTTCATTCAAATTTTTACTCATAATTCATCTTTATTGTTAACCTAATGAATATTGTTTATACCTCAACCAGGTGAAAAAATGATTGCTTTTAACTATTTATTAGATTTTTAGGATAATATCAAGGTAAAAAAAAGTGGGGTGAATTTGAGCTTTGGAATTTATCAATATAAAAAGGCGTATTACTGCACAGTTAAAATAGGGCTTAAAAGAGTTGACTTTATTTCTTTGGGTGATAGAATTTGGGGAAATTTTGCAGGCATTAATCTTTATTGAGGAGGAAACCATGGCAGGCGTAAATAAGGTAATCCTTATTGGTCGGTTAGGGGCGGACCCAGAGGTGAGATACACAAATAGTGGAACCCCTGTAGCTACTTTTAGGATGGCTACCAGTGTTAATTTCAAGAACAAGGACGGTGAAAAGACTGATAAGACAGAGTGGCATCGTATTGTGGCCTTTGGAAGGTTGGGAGAGATTTGTGGTGAATACCTCGCGAAAGGGAAGCAGGTTTATATTGAAGGAAGACTTCAGACGCGGGAGTGGGAGGATCGGGATGGAAATAAAAAGTGGACTACGGAGATTGTTGCGAACACTATGCAGATGCTGGGATCAGCAGGTGATCAGGTGAGGTCAGATGCAGGTGAAGCACCACCTCCTCTTGATGATAGCCCTGATGTAGGAACAGAAGATGATGTCCCTTTTTGATTATTGTTATTTTGTACATATGTGTAACAGTGAGGATTACAAGTAATAAAAAAAGCCCCCTTAAAAAGGGGGCTTTTTTTACATGATTTGCGTTGTTTCTTAATACATCCCACCACCAGGAGGCATGGCAGGCATAGCAGGCCCACTTGCTTCTTTTTTGGGCTTCTCAGCAATCAGGGCTTCGGTGGTAACCAGAAGTGAAGCAACACTGGCGGCATTTTGAATAGCACATCTTACCACTTTGGTGGGATCTATGATACCGGCTCCCACCAAATCTTCATATTTTTCAGATTGTGCGTTAAACCCAATGGAACCTTTCTCATTCTTTACCTTTTCCACTACGATAGAACCGTCGAAACCGGTGTTGAGGGCGATCCATCTCAGTGGTTCTTCTAAAGCCTTCTTTATGATATTGACTCCCAGTTGCTGGTCAGGATCTAACTTCATCTTTTCCAGTTCAAGAAGCGTTCTGATCAGGGCGACTCCGCCTCCTGCAACAATACCTTCCTCAACGGCGGCTCTGGTGGCATGGAGCGCATCTTCCACTCTGGCTTTCTTTTCCTTCATTTCGGTTTCAGTAGCGGCACCTACGTTAATTACTGCTACGCCGCCTACGATTTTTGCCAGCCTTTCCTGCAGCTTTTCACGGTCATAATCAGATGTCGTCTCTTCAATCTGGGCCCTGATCTGTTTGACTCGGCCTTCTATGTCAGCTTTCTTACCCTTTCCTTCTATAATGGTGGTATTATCTTTATCAATGGTAACCCTTTTTGCTTGACCCAAATCTTCTATCTTGAGGTTTTCCAGCTTAATGCCCAAATCTTCAGCAATCATATTGCCGCCGGTTAAGGTTGCAATATCTTCCAGCATGGACTTTCGTCTGTCTCCAAAACCGGGTGCCTTAACCGCTGCACATTTGAGGGTTCCCCTCAGTTTGTTTACCACCAGGGTGGCCAGGGCTTCACCTTCTAAATCTTCAGCAAGGATAATGAAAGGCTTTCCACTGCGGGCAATCTGTTCCAGGATGGGGAGCAGGTCTTTCATGTTGCTAATTTTCTTCTCATGGAGCAGGATATAGGGGTCTTCCAGAGAACACTCCATGCGCTCGGCATCGGTTACAAAGTAGGGTGAAAGGTAACCACGGTCAAACTGCATACCTTCCACGATATCCAGGTTGGTTTCCATTCCCTTTGCCTCTTCTACGGTGATAACCCCTTCTTTCCCTACCTTATCCATGGCTTCGGCAATGATGTTACCGATGGTATCATCGTTATTAGCAGAGATGGTTCCCACCTGGGCAATTTCCTTTTGTCCTTTGGTTTCCGTACTCATTTTCTTCAGCTCTTCCACCACTGTACTAACTGCCTTGTCCATACCTCTTTTGATTTCCATGGGGTTATTCCCGGCAGAAACTAGCTTAACACCTTCACGATAGATTGCCTGGGCCAAAACGGTTGCGGTGGTTGTTCCATCACCAGCTATATCACTGGTTTTACTGGCTACCTCTTTTACCATCTGGGCACCCATGTTTTCAAATTTATCTTCCAGCTCTATTTCTTTGGCAACAGTTACCCCATCTTTAGTGATGGTGGGTGAACCGAAACTCTTTTCCAGAAGAACATTTCTTCCTTTGGGACCCAGGGTCACCTTAACTGCATCGGCCAGCGTATTGATACCAGCCAGAATAGCAGAACGTCCCTCCTGATCGTATTTTATCTCTTTTGCCATTTGTTGAATCCTCCTTTATTAAATCGGTTATTTTTCTATAATTCCCAGGATATCGTCTTCGCGCATGATGAGGTGTTCAACCCCATCGATTTTCACCTCAGTACCGGAGTACTTACCAAAGAGAATCCTGTCACCTTCTTTTACTTCAGGGGCTTGTTTTGTGCCATTATCTAAAACTTTTCCTGATCCTACAGCGATTACTTCACCTTCCATAGGTTTCTCTTTTGCTGAGTCGGGGATGATAATTCCCCCTTTCGTTTTTTCTTCCTCTTCGATACGTTTTACAATGATTCGATCTTGCAATGGTTTAATTTTCATCTTGTTTGAACCTCCTTCTTGTAAAGTTTATTTAAAGCTGTTTTCAAATCCTTATATTATTATCTTACCACCTCCTTTTCTTATTTTTTAGGATGTTAGGTTTTTTATTAGCACTCAATAGAAAAGAGTGCTAGTAATTCTATAGTATTCGTATATTAAATCAACTGCCATATTATGTAGTATTAAGCTGAAATATGGATTTAATCATTATTACAGTGATATATATTATTATTATACCAATTTTCTTCCTATTTCAAGCTTTTTCTTTATTTTTTTCTATTGAATGCATAAGCAATCAGGCTGTCGATTTAATCGGAGATTTGAAAAATAATTGATTTTTTACCTATCAAAATGCATCGCGGCACCAAAATAATTGATTAGAAGGCAAATATGAAAGCCTAAATTTTCTAAAATTAAAGTCACAATTCAAATCGACAGCCTGAATGGGTAAATATAATTACTATTTTTAGATTGTCAAGCCTTTTCTACCTCAAAATGAATATTCTGCTAAATAATATATCGATTTTTCGGAGTGAACAGGGCGGGTGTTTTTGTTCTTGATGTTTATACGATTTATGATAGTTATTACTAACAGAAAATATTGTGGCAGAATCGGCGATAAATAATGAATATCCGTAAAAAGTTAGAACAAGATGAAAAGGCGAGGCTTTCTCCTCATGCTACGCTTAGTTCTGAAAACAAGGGAAGAAAAATAAAGGAGCAGGAATGTGAAATACGTCCGGCCTTCCAGCATGATCGGGATAGTATCCTTCATTCTAAGTCATTCAGAAGACTGAAACACAAAACACAGGTTTTTCTGGCGCCAACAGGTGACCATTATCGTACCCGCTTGACGCATACCCTAGAGGTATCTCAGATTGCTAGAACTATAGCAAAATCGCTAAGATTAAACGAGGACCTCACCGAGGCGATAGCTCTAGGACATGACCTGGGTCATACCTCCTTTGGTCATGCAGGAGAAACCGTATTAAATGAGATTTTTCCTGGTGGTTTCAGGCATCCTGAACAGAGTCTAAGGGTGGTTGATATTTTAGAAAAAGACGGTAATGGGCTTAATTTGACTTATGAGGTTCGTGATGGAATACTCAAACATTCAAAAGGGGAAGGGCGAATTATCTCAAATGATCGCCAGTCAATGCCAGAGACCCTGGAGGGACAGATTGTGAGGATCGCAGATATTATAGCTTATGTGAATCATGATGTTGATGATGCCGTGAGGGCAGGGATCATTGCTCGAGGGGATCTTCCTAAAGACTGTACTGAAATCCTGGGTGATTCACATGCCCGGATAATAAATGCTATGGTTAAGGATGTAGTTGAGGTTTCAGAAAAGGCCGATAGCGGGGCGATTGCTATGAGTCAGGCTTTTATAGAGGCAACGGAAAAACTGCGTGATTTTCTTTATAAGGAGGTCTATTTTGGAATGGTGGTTTACTCCAATTTCATCAAGGCCTCAAAAGTGCTGAAAGAACTCTACTACTATTTCCTGGACCACGAAGAGGAATTCTTAGAAGAATCAGGCATGGTAAAAATAAATGAACCTCTAGAAAGGCACGTCTGTGACTTTATAGCAGGTATGACAGATCGCTATGCCTTCAACTTTTATGAGAGAATTTTTTTGCCCCTGCCCTGGATGATTATTTAAGATTACCTAAGGTCTTTTTCAAAAATTGACCGGTATAGGAATGTTTGCTATCTGCTACTTCCTCAGGTGTGCCTATGGCAACGATTTCTCCTCCCTTATCTCCCCCTTCTGGCCCTAAATCTATGATATAATCTGCTGTTTTGACTACTTCCATATTGTGCTCGATGACGATTACAGTATTTCCCTTATCGGTAAGTCTGTTAAGCACCTCCAATA
>JAZFSJ010000336.1:0-5534 GCA_036446115.1 Thermodesulfobacteriota bacterium
TATCCTGATGAAGAATGGCAAAGCCGCTGAAGTGGGGAAAGAGGATGTTTCATTGCCTGAGATGATTGAAGGTTTGGAGAAAGAGTATATCATTGAGGCGCTCATGAAGACTAACTGGCATCGGGAAAATGCTGCCAAGCTGCTGGGCATAACCAGAAAAATGTTAGGAGATAGGATCAGTAAATACGGGATTAGTAAGAAAGTAAACAAAGTGAAGTAAAATATACTACTTAGGATAAACCGAGCAGGCAGGGCGGGGATTGCGAGACATGAGTCGATGAATAGGTCTCTGGTTATTGTTTGCTTTGAAAACCCCGTGCTTTGCACGGGATCCCAAGAGGAAACATGAGCACTTTCGTGCTTTTTTTGTTGCACCCGTCCAGGCAAAAACAAAGCCACCCGTTTCACGGGTGGTAGTTTACCGGCATGCGCCGATTCATAAATAATCAAATTTAAACTCCGGGATGCCCCGCGCTGTGCGCGGGGAGCATCACTTTGCATATTAGTTCATCATTCAACGGTAGTGCTCCTTAAACTATCATCGCATAACCCCTTTATTAAATCTTACCTTTAGCGATAACCCGCTACTATTAACCATGTATACCACGAGACCTTAAATTACTTGACTCAAGCCGAAACTTACAAAATCTTACCAAACTTCCCCTCTTTCTTTTCACTGTTGAAAGATTAGGATTTTAGAGTTGAAGAATAATCCAGGCTGGTGTATCTAAAACATGCTTCATGATGTACGATCCATGATGGAAGAGTCAGGGTTCGGGAATGGTGAGGTAGAATAAAAGAACAACTGAAAACGGAAAACCACCGACTGACTGAAAATTATCTTCACCTTGTAGTTTATGTCCTTTGATCATTTGAAAACTCAAAAAGTAGTGAGGCAAGAATGAGAATTGTGCGTTATATGAAAGACAGTGGGATATGTTATGGAATTGTAAAGGGTGCTATCATCTACGAGTTGGAAGGAGATGTATTTTCCCAATATCAACTCACAGGGGGCGAGTTACCACTTGAAGAGTTAAAGATTCTTGCACCTTGCCAACCTACAAAGATCGTTGCCTTGGGTCTCAATTACCGTTCTCATGCCGAGGAATTAAAGATGAAACTTCCAGAAGACCCGCTGCTTTTTCTTAAACCTTCAACTTCTGTGATTGGTCCAGATGAGAATATCGTCTATCCTGTCATGTCTCGTCGTGTTGATTACGAGGCTGAACTGGGAGTTGTCATAGGTAAGGAGGCAAAAGGTGTTTCTGAAGATAAGGCAGAAGAATATATCTTGGGTTATACCTGTTTCAACGATGTGACTGCAAGGGATTTGCAGGGGAAAGATAAACAATTTACCCGATCAAAAGGGTTTGATACCTTTGCCCCCATGGGCCCTTGGATTGAGACTGAACTTGATCCATCAAATCTTAAGGTCGAGTCTTACCTTAATGGGGAACTTAAACAGTCAGGTACCACTGCAGACCTGGTGTTTCCTGCCTTCCAGTTGGTCTCCTTCATTTCAAAGGTAATGACCCTTTTGCCGGGCGATGTGATAGCTACCGGAACACCGGCAGGAATTGGCCCTATGCAGGTGGGGGATACTATTGATATCTTAGTTGAAGGGATAGGCACTTTACGCAATCGGGTCTCTGAACCTTAATCCCTGAGAGGTTATCATATAATTATATGATATTATTAATTATTTAAGTGGATACCCCACAGCATAGTGATCTAATTCCCCTTCCACATATTCTTTCCTAAAAGCATATCTCCTAGAAAAAACTTAATATATCAGTAAGTTATGCGGTAGTTAAGGTTTAGTATTTCTTTAAGAGTGTTCAAAAAACACAATATAATGTATTAGTAAAAAAAAAATTACAATATATTGATTTTTTTTCTTGACAGAGGTGATATATTTATAATATATAGACTATAAACTAATGTAATATCAATTTAGAAGGGGGGACTTGCTATCATTATAAAATTATGCATTAATAAAGGAGGTGATTTGAATTGGGAAATAAAGTATTACGCAGCATCTATTTGGATATAGTCCAGGTAGAAAAGATTAAAAGATTATCGGAAAGGACAAAGGTACCTCAAGCAGTGTATGTGAGAGAGGGGCTAGATCTTTTACTTCGCAAGTATGAAGGACAAGCTGATAAGGACCCTCGCGCACTGTTGGCCGAAGAGCAGCTTTAATGTGATAGAACTGCTTCAGCTTTAGTTATTCTGATGGGATGGAAGTGACTAGTATAATTCTCCTGTTGTAGGTTGCTAAAGTTAAATTGCAAAAGTAAAAGAAAAGCAACAAAACACAATGCTGGATTCTTTTATCTGTTTGAGGAAAGCAGATTTTTTTCCAGGAAAGGAGGAGTCTATGCGTGCTATAGCCATCGTAAATCAGAAAGGTGGCTGTGGAAAAACCACTACTGCGATTAACCTCTCAGCTTACCTTGCCCTAGATAGCAGAAAAGTTTTACTAATCGATCTGGATCCACAATCGCATGCCTCAATTGGATTGGATATCAAAGTTGAGGAACTGGAAAAGAGTATCTATGATATTTTTTCTACATCGAAACGGAGAAATTTAGATAATGTGCTTGTAAATATTGACGAAAACCTTGATATTGCACCGTCTCAATTGATATTAAGTGCTGTGGAGCAGGAGTTAGCTGGGAAGGTAGGTCGCGAGAGCGTTTTGTTAAGAAGTGTCCAGGGTATGCAGAAAAACTATGATTATATTATTGTCGATTGTCCACCGAACCTGGGTCTTCTTACCTTCAATGCGCTGAGGGCATGTAGCGAAGCACTCATACCCATAGAGATGAGTGTTTTTTCTTTGCAGGGAGTTGCAAGATTACTTGAAATCATCGAAATCATGAAATTGGAATATGGGCATGAGATTAGGCCAAAGGCACTGGCTACCATTTGTAACCCGAGGACACTATTTGCAAATGAAGTGCTGGAAAATATTAAGCAGCATTTTGAAGAAAATGTGTGTAAAACGTTAATTCATGACACGGTACGTTTAAAAGAAGCCGCCGGATTTGGGTTGCCCATTCATAAATATAGTAGAAAGTGTAAAGGGGCAGAGGATTACAGGGCATTGGCAAGTGAGGTTATTGCTGAAGAGAAGAAGTTGGCTGTGTTTAGTACCCCTATCCAATTAGGTCCTAAGCAGGTTGAGGATAGAATTATCCTTAGATACTATGATCCTATTGCACAGGATGTACAAATTGCTGGCGATTTCAGCAATTGGAAACCCGTTGAAAATATCATGGTTCAACAGAAGGAAAACAAGATCTGGAAGGGTACTGTTCAGCTTAAGCCGGGAAAGTATCAGTATAAATTCATCGTGGATGGCGAATGGAAGATTGACCCCTGCAACCCTGAGGTGATGACCAGCGATGTAGGTGTAAGCAATTCGCTGTTAATAGTTTCGGAACACTAGCCAGCCATCGACCTTTTTAATAAGGGTTTGGGACCTCCTCTGAGTTCCTTGATTGTGTGATATATGAAACGAGTAAAAAAACTGGGAAGAGGGTTAGAGGATTTTTCTCACCTCTTCCTTTCTTCTAGGGATGAGAAGAGTGGACCTCTATCCAGCACCAAGCAGGATGTAGTTTGTGAAAGGAGAGACGCGGTAAATCCTGCCAGGGTAATTTGCATAACCGGTGATAAAAAAGTGGGAGAACGCGCATTTTTAACGGTCAACTTGGCCTTAGAAATTGCGAAGCAGGGGAAGAGGGTGTTGGTGTTTGATGCAGATTTCAGCCTGCCAAGACTGTGTATGCTGATGGATATTCCTGCACATAGTTCGGTCTTACATTTTATTTCTAAAAATGGTGAAGATGAAATCATTGTGGAAGGTGTTAATGGTGTTACGCTGATTACCCTGGATGTAGATATTTCAGACCTTCGCTCTCTTGGCGAAAGCGAGAGAAGGTCTCTTATGAAATGTTTCAAAAGTGCTGAAGATCAAGCTGATATTCTGCTGGTTACTACTTCTCCTTCTTTCATACACCATATGAGGGCTGTTCTCAAGGCAAGTGGTGATATTATAGTTGCGACTCCTCAGCAGGTGAATGAGATGATTAATGCTTATGGTGTAATTAAAACTATTTTTCAGGTAAATAAAGATGCGCGTGTAGGCATTGTCTCAAGCAGGATCGACGCACCTCACCGGGCAGAGGCGGTATTCGAAAAAATGCAGAAAATTGTTAAAAAGTTTTTAGATAAACCACTCTATAACTATGGTTATATTCCTGAGGATACAGAGATCACTTTGTCCATGACAAGGAGAAAGCCCCTTTCACTCAGTTCTCCTTCTTCAGAGACAATAAGGTGTATCACAGAAATTTCACAGTCTATTTTAGAGATGGATGGACGGGAGAGAGAAAATCACGCGGTTGGGGAAAACCAGTTTAGCTTTACGGAAAAGTTATTCAATACGTCTTTTGTGTGAATCAATCACCGCAAGAGGAAAAATTTCAAAGACTAATAACAATTATGGCTTTTATTCTTAAAAGGGTTGAGAGCCCTTCCAAGGAAGAGATAAAAAAACTGATTGCGGAAAATTGCACCATTCTCGATAAACACCTTGGAATTATTGGAGGTAGTTTAGGGACAAGAGGGAAGGTGAAGTGGGATCTCGTAGGAGTTGATAAGGATAAGAGGATGGTTTTAATTGGTGTAGAGTTGCACTATACCGACAAGATGCTCTATCACCTAGTAAATCGGGTCGATTGGGCTTGGGAGCATATAGACAACATTGCTGGGATGTATCCTTCTTGTGGGATAAAAAAGGATCAAATGCCTCGAGCCATTATAATTGCCCCCTCCTATGCACCTTCTTTTAAAAAGAGTATAACCTATCTTACCTATCGAATAAGGGTTAATCTCTTTACCTATGCCTATCTGGAGAACGATGCAGGCAGGGGGATTTTCCTGGAGCCTGTGGAGACACGTGTAAGGTATGAACACATCCCTAAGGGTGATAGTAAAGATGTGCAATCTGTAGAAATTCCTCACAGTACTAAAGTTACCACTGAGGAGATAATGGAATTCTTCAATTAGGTGGGGAGTGTACTTTTATCACCTATCAAAGTATCTTCTTTTTAAAATAACAACCCACCTTTACCTATTCGATCACAGTAAGTCTGACAAAAGGAACGAGGGATTTTTTCGTCCACTCTGATCTCACCCCGTGAGAAAGCAGCCCCTGTCATTTATGGCGAAGCTGAGGAAGCCCCTGAGTTTGAACGAGGTTGATAGTGCCGTCCAAAATTTAACGGGAGTTACTATTGTTTGCTTGAAAACCCCGTGCTTCGAGGGATGCAAAAGAAAACTATAGTCACTTTGGTGCCTACCTTGCTTCACGGCCTTTGACCGCAAAACAAGGCTGCCCACTTTGCGAGTAGTCGTTTACTTCAGTGTTATGACGCAGTTGTCGTCCCCATAGGGGTTAGACACGTATGATTTGCACTCCGGATCATTATGCCATTGCCCATCGACTAAGAATCTGTATTCAT
>JAZFSJ010000337.1:0-4963 GCA_036446115.1 Thermodesulfobacteriota bacterium
CACCCGTTTCACGGGTGGTAGTTTACTTCAAAGCATAGAGGAGTGTTACTCCGATGGTATAGATAAGAAACAAACTTAAAGAGTCCCAGCCTAGCCTGACTACCCTTTTCTTTGGGTGGTAGTACTGACTAAAGAGTACAACACTCGTCATAACGATAACCGTCACGATGGTTATGGAATGATTGAAATCAATGGCTTTGAGGAGGATTCCCTTAGGATAAAGAAAATCGCAGAGTGCCACGATAATCAGGTTGAAAAGGTTGGCACCCAATACATTACCGACTACCATTTCAGGAGCCCCCAAACGCACCGCAGTGAAGGCTACTACCATCTCCGGTAGTGAGGTGGTGATCCCCACCAGGGTACTACCCACAAAGGTCTGACCTATGCCGGTCTCAATTGCAATTCTATTAGCAGTTTTCGCAAGTAGTATTCCTCCCACCAAAACAGAAAGGGCAGAAGTCCCATAGAGGAAAAAACTTTTCCCTAGAGTATAATCTTCGTATTCAGGTTTTACACTCGTTTCTGTTAAGGGGGTTCCTTCTTGCCCATAGGCGAAGACCATACGGGTGGTGAGTAAATAGGTAGTAATGATGAGGAAGCTTGTAATATCTATCTTACCAATACTGAAAGTTGTGATTGGGTAGAAACGCCATGATAACATGGAGAATTGCACAATAAAAAGAAGGGCCATGAAAATTCCTCCTGACAGCAACAGCCCTCGATTCATCTTACCCCGTAATATTTTTCCCCCTCCGAACAAACCAATGAAGGTAACCAGAAGCAGATTAAATGCCATGCTGCCAAAACAGTTGCCAGCCGCCAGGTCCGGCTCTTTAACTAAACAGATGGCACTCACACTGGTTACCAGTTCGGGAAGGGTAGTGGCAAAGGATATAATCACCAGCCCTATCCAGGCCCTGCCAATGCCCGTTTTTTCAGCGATCATATCCCCTGAGCGGGTTAACTGCACCCCCCCATAGAGCACTAATCCTACACTTACTCCAAAAAGGAGCCATACTATTATCGACATCTGCTATACCAGCTCCTTTATACCCCACATTTTTTATAGCCACAGGCGTCTAAATAGTCAATCTTCCTTTATTTTTAGTATAAAGCCCCTACTTTGGTCAAGTGTTATATTTTTTTTATTTTTTATCTTGACATACAATATATTGTATTATAAAATGCCAAAAATACCATATATTGAATTTTTATGCAGACAAATGGCTGGATACTTGGTGAAACGGCTGGGAGAAAATTGAGCTATTTACTCCTTAAAAGATGATGCCTTTTAGATACTGTGTGCGAGATAAACTATGACTCCCATGTTGAAACAATATTTATCCATTAAGAAGAAGGTACCGGGGGCTATCTTATTTTTCCGTCTGGGTGATTTTTATGAGATGTTTTTTGAGGATGCTGAAAGGGCATCAGCCCTACTGGATATCACTCTTACCTCACGGGACGGAGGTAGTTCGGGCAAAGTGCCAATGTGTGGTGTGCCGTACCACGCTGCCAAGGGTTATATTAATCGACTGAACAGAGAGGGATTAAAGGTAGCTGTCTGCGAGCAGGTAGAGGATCCTCAGATAGCTAAGGGGATTGTGAAAAGGGAGGTAGTGAGAATCATTACACCGGGCACTAATCTGGAGGATGAAGACCTTTTTTCTTCTCAGAGTAATTACATTGCATCCTGCTATAAGAATAATGGCCTGTGGGGGATCAGTTATCTGGATCTCTCAACGGGCATTTTTAAACTTACTGAACTTAGTGAAGATGAAGATCTGCTAAACGAAATCAGCCGTCTTAATCCTAAGGAATTCATTATTCCTGGAGAGCTAAAAGAAAATAGCACCGTTGCTGATTTATTAAGACAAGAGCAATCAGCAGTTGTCAACCACTATGAAGATTGGATTTTTGATCTTGAAGAATCGGCAAAGCGGATTAAGGAGCAGTTTCAGCTTTTGTCTTTAGATGGCTTGGGGCTTGCCCAGCATAGTGTGGGTATCTCGGCGGCCGGGGCGCTGCTCTACTATCTTAAAGATAACCTTCACAACTCTCTCGACCACCTTAAGAGGCCTCTTCCCTACTACTCCTCGGAGTATATGATCCTGGATCGGAGAACGCAGAAAAACCTGGAGTTGGTAGATCCCTTGTCAGGGGATAAAAAGGGGATAACACTCTTTACTGTCCTTAATGAGACCTTAACACCTATGGGAGCTCGTGTGCTCTCTCAGTGGATAAAACAGCCACTCCTCTCACCCTCTCCCATCAGGGAACGGTATGAGGCGATTGATGATTTTATAAAGAACCGGGACAGCCTTGGCGAATTGAGGTCAGAGCTTAAGCAGGTTCGTGATATAGAGCGCTTGCTTTCGAGAATTGCCTGTGGGGTTTGCTCTGCCAGAGACCTGATTGCCATGAAGGAGTCTCTCAAGGTTATCCCTGAGGTGAAGAACAGTCTTTCTCCCCTTAATTCTCCACTCATCAAAAGACAAAAACAGGAACTTTTCGAATTAAGGGACCTGGTGTCCTTAATAGAGCAATCAATAGTAGACCAACCACCCTTTTCCATCAAGGAAGGAGGATTGATTGAAAAAGGATACCACCAGGGATTAGATGAGCTGCGTGAAATAGCCAAAAATGGAAAGCAATGGGTTGTCGATTTGCAGAGCCAGGAAAGGGAAAAAACCGGCATCAAATCTCTTAAGGTAAATTACAACAAGGTGTTTGGGTATTATATTGCGGTAACAAAGCCCAACCTCTCATTGGTTCCTGAAAACTACATACGTAAACAGACGCTGGTCAATGCAGAAAGATTCATTACCTCTGACTTGAAAGAGATGGAAAACAAAATCCTGGGGGCAGAAGATAAAGCCCATGCCCTTGAGTATGAACTCTTTGAAGAGATCAGAAAAGTTCTCCTTAAGTCTATCAAGGAAATACAACGCACTGCCGATGGACTTGCGCTACTTGACGTTGTGCTTTCATTGGCAACGGTGGCCATAAGAAATAGGTATGTCAAACCGGAGATCGATGAGGGTTCCACTGTCGTTATCAGGGGAGGGCGCCACCCTGTGGTGGAAAAGGTAATAGAAGAAGGTGAATTTATAGAAAACGACACCCTGGTCGATCAGGACGAAAATCAATTGCTGATTATCACCGGGCCCAACATGGCGGGAAAGTCCACCTATATCCGTCAGACTGCCCTCATCGTACTCATGGCTCAGATGGGTTCTTTTGTCCCGGCAGATTATGCACACATTGGCTTAGTGGATAAAATATTTACCCGCATAGGGGCTAATGATAACCTCACGCGGGGCGAAAGCACCTTTATGGTGGAGATGATCGAGACGGCGAATATCTTAAACAGTGCCAGCTCCAAAAGTCTGGTCATTTTAGATGAGATAGGGCGGGGTACCTCGACCTTCGACGGAGTGAGTATTGCCTGGGCTGTGTGTGAGTTCCTGAATCAAAAGGGAGAGCCGAGGCCCAAAACACTGTTTGCTACCCACTATCATGAGCTTGCTGAACTGGAACATTCTTTGAAGGGAGTAAAAAACTACAATATTACTGCCCGGGAAGTGGATGACGAGATCGTTTTTATAAGAAAGGTCGTACCCGGTGGTGCTGACAGGAGCTATGGCATTCAGGTAGGGAAACTGGCGGGGCTTCCTGAAGAAGTGGTAGAAAGGGCAAAGGAAATACTTTTCTATCTTGAAGAAGAAAAGATTTCAGAAGAGGCCTTGGCAAAAAAACTGAAGAAGAAAAGGGGAAGTCATCTAAAACCTCTTCCTCTTTTTAAAGATTTAGAAACCGAGGACAGTGCCCAAAGCCGATCGCCCAGAAATGCTTCAAAGGGTTCATCTCCTCATGCGGTAACTGTCCTAGAAAATCCTGTACTGGATGAGATTAAGACCCTTGACCTTAATGAAATGACCCCTCTTGAGGCTTTAAATAAGCTTCATCTGTTAAAGAAAAAAATCACCTCTCCCCCCTCTTCTACCTCGAAGCAGGGTCTTTAGTGGCATAGGGTCGGTATGACTGGTAAATGCATGACAAAGGATACAATGTGTGGTGTATGATTTAAGATTTGAGAAGAGATATACACGGATCCTTAAAAGTACTGTGCATAAAGGTATAGTAATATGGGGACGATAAGGGTTCTGCCAGAACTGATGGTAAACAAAATTGCGGCCGGTGAAGTGATTGAACGCCCGCGCTCCGTAGTGAAAGAGCTTATGGAAAATTCGCTGGATGCTCGATCTGGCATGATTTCCGTGAGCATAAGACGCGGTGGAAAAAGCCTGATCAAAGTAATGGATAATGGCGCAGGGATGGATCGGGAAGATGCCGAGCTTTGTTTGAAGAGCCATGCCACAAGTAAAATTAGTGATCCGGAGGATATCTTTAGCATTAACAGTCTGGGTTTTAGGGGAGAGGCGCTTTCGTCTATCGCCGCTGTTTCCAGAGTTACCTTGCGCACAAGAACCAGTTCCGAGCAGGTAGGCACAGAGGTTCAGGTTGCAGGTGGTAATATAGAATCGATTAAGGAGAAGGGGACGGCAGTGGGAACGTCGCTTGAGATTTCCGACCTCTTTTTTAATACCCCTGCCAGAAGGAAATTCCTGAAAGGTGAGAGGGCAGAGTATGCCAATATCGCGGAGGTAGTAACCACTATAAGTCTGGCTCATCCTCAGGTAGCCTTCAAGCTTCATAAAGATGGTGAGCTTATCTTTGACTACCCTTCAAACTCTAATTTAAAGGAACGCCTTCTTGTAACCCACTATCGTGAATGGGTTAAATACCTTTTACCCCTTGATGTCAGAAGTGAGACAGTTACTATCAAAGGATACATTGGAAAGGCTGAGCTTTCTAAAGTCAATCGCACCGGTCAGCTTTTCTTCATTAATAAACGTCCGGTAAAGAGTTTGTCTTTAAGCTATGCCCTGCAAAATGC
>JAZFSJ010000338.1:0-7014 GCA_036446115.1 Thermodesulfobacteriota bacterium
CATATGCTCTTCAAGGGCACAAAAAAACGCACTGCGTTGGAAATCTCCAAGGAAATCGATTCAGTGGGAGGTATGATAAATGCGCTCACCGGCAAAGAATACACAGGAATCTATGTCAAGGTTTTGGACAAAAATATAGATGTGGCGTTTGATTTACTCCCTGATATATTCTTCAACTCCACCTTTGATGCAAAAGAGATCAACCGGGAGCGAGAAGTTATCTTCCAGGAAATACACCTCTCCGAAGACACCCCGGATGAACATGTCCAGGAACTCTTCAGCAAAACTTATTTTAAAAGCCATCCACTCGCTCAACCCATCTTAGGCAACCTTAAGACCGTAGAAAATCTCAATCGAAAAGTTTTGATCTCTTTCTTTCACCAAAACCACTACCAGCCTTCCAAAATTATTATTTCTGCTACTGGGAACCTGGATCATCACCACATTGTGCAAGAGTTCAGCAAGACATTCGGCACCATCCCCAAGCAAAGCAAAAATTCCCCTCGCAATTCCCTCAAACCGACCTCGAACTTCTCCCTTCACACCAAAGAATTAGAACAGGTACATCTATGCCTCGGAGCTAAAGGTGTATCCCAAGATCATCCTGCAAGATATGCAGGATATGTATTGAACACAGTTCTAGGGGGAAATATGAGTTCCCGTCTATTCCAGGAAATAAGAGAAAAGAAGGGGCTCGCCTATGCCATATACTCCTATTTCTCCTCCTATTTTGATGCAGGATTGGTTACCGTATATCTGGGGGTAAGTAAAAAAAAGGCAAATGAAGCTGTTAAACTGGTCATTGCAGAACTCAATAAACTGAGGGATTATGGTATCTCCGACTCTGAGCTTGAAAACACCAAGGAACACCTTAAAGGGAACACCCTCCTCGCATCTGAAAGTGTCGACCGTCGGATGTCACGACTTGCAAAATGTGAAATCTACTATAACAAGTTTATCCCCATAGAAGAAATTCTGCAAAAAATCGATCAAGTAACATCTCAAGATGTGAAGAACCTTGCCCAAGAAATCTTCGATAGAAAATCCCTTTCACTGGCTGCCTTGGGTCCTGTCACTCATAAAGATCTATCACCAGATTTGCTGGATAGCTAAAACGTCACAAGTAATTCAAGTGAATTTATAGAATACTCCAATGGCTGTGCGAAATCTTATACACACCTATCAAAATAAAATAAACAGGGAACTTGATACGTTTTTTAATCGCCTTAAAAACAAGTATCAACACCTTGACTACACCAGGTTACTGATAAAATCCATGGAGGACTTTTCAAAGAGGGGCGGAAAAAGGCTGAGACCAATTTTAATGATCCAGGGATATAACCTTTTCAAACCCGAAAACCATGAAATCATAAAAGCCTCTATCTCCATTGAGTTAATCCATAATTTTCTTCTCGTCCATGATGATGTCATGGATAGGGACCAATTGAGAAGAGGTGGTCTCACCATCAACAAATTATACAGTAACTATTTTAAATCCCGTTTTAATAATAAGTTGACCACTCACCTTGGCGATTCCACGGCTATAACCATTGGCAATATCTTTTTCTCCCTGGGTAATGCCATTATAGTCAATTCTTCTTTCCCCGAGAAAAATAAATGCAGGGCACTTAATGCTATCAGTGAAATGATAACCAACGTTGGGATTGGCCAATCCTATGACATCATGTACAGCTTGAAGAAAAATCTTACAGAAGAAGAAATTTTAATCATGTATAACCTCAAAACAGCAGTTTATTCCTTCAGTGGACCACTGGTGATAGGTGCAATACTGGCAGGAGCCCGAAAAAACAGCATCAAAAAAATAATATCCTTTGCAAAACCCCTTGGTTTAGCCTTTCAAATCAAAGACGATCTTTTAGACCTTTATGGTACGGAAAACACACTGGGCAAATCGGTTGGTTCAGATTTTCGTGAAGGGAAAAAGACTCTCCAACTCACCATCATGCTGAAAAGATCCAATCCTAAGGAAAAGCGGGTGATTGTGAATGCTCTGGGTAACAAGAAATTAAATAAAAGAGATATAGGAAGGCTTAGGAAAATTGGGATAGAAACCGGAACATTTGACTATTGCAACTCTTTGTCAGATAGGTTGATTAATGAAACAAAGGATGTTTTAAGAAGATCTTCCTATAATAAAAAGGGCATCGACACCCTGTTACAAATTGCTGATTATGTTCAGAAAAGAGAGTTATAAGCCATCAACCGTTTTTCTTGAGGTAAATTAAATACTCTTTATTACCTTTAGGACCCAAAAGCGGAGATTCTACAATTCCAATTACCTGAAGAGCCAAACTTAAAGCAAAGGAAGAGATTTCATCTATAACCTCTTCATGCTTTTTTGTATCTTTAACCACTCCACCTTTCCCCACCTCACCCTTTCCTACTTCAAATTGCGGTTTTATCAAAGCTATAATATCGCCATCCCTCTTGATTAATTCAACCACCTTAGGAATAACTTTCTTCAAAGAAATAAAGGATACATCAATCACTGCACCATCAAGTTCATCTTCGAATACTTCACCATTAAGGTACCGGATATTGCTTCTTTCCAGATTAACTACTCTTTCATCACATTGTAATACCCAGGCTAACTGACCATAACCCACATCAACACCATAAACTTTGGCCGCCCCTTTCTGCAACAGACAGTCGGTAAAACCTCCCGTAGAGACACCCACATCCAGAAAGATTTTACCCTCTACCTTGACATCCCAGTGTGTGAGTGCCTTTTCCAGTTTAGCACCCCCACGACTCACATATGGATACTCTTTCCCCTTAATTTCAACCTCGGCATCTGCTCTCACCCTAGCTCCAGGTTTTTCAACTCGCTTACCATCAACCCACACCCTTCCTTCCATAATAAAAGCTTGTGCCCTTTGCCTGCTGGGAACAAGCCCTCTTTTCATCAGTACTGTATCTAAACGATCTCGCTCATTTTTTTGAGCGCTTATCGTTCTCATCTAAAATCTCCCTGGCTGACCGCACAATACCTTCCACATCCAGTCCATACTTTTTGCGTATAATACTCTGGGAACCATGCTCTACAAACACATCATTAACACCCAAGCATTTTACCCTCGTCCCTTGAATATCACTCTCCCCCAACGTCTCAAGTACCGCACTACCAAAGCCACCAGAGAGTACATTCTCTTCTACTGTGATTATCCTCCCAACTTTTCGGGCTAACGTACATATTAACTCTTTATCAAGGGGTTTTACAAAACGGACATTTACAATGCCGGTCTTAATCTTTGCTTCTTTAAGCCTTTCTGCCGCATTAAGAGCGGGATACACGCTCCCTCCCACGGCTAAAATAACAAGATCATCACCATCTTGCAAAACTTCTGCCTTGCCAATGGGAAGAGTATTAAGTTGTATATCCAACTTGACTCCATATCCTTTGTCTCGGGGATAACGTATAGCTACAGGACATTCACAGCTCAAAGCTGTTTTAAGCATATGCTGCAATTCATTCTCATCCTTTGGTGCCATAATGATCATATTGGGAATACTTCTTAAATAGGAAAGATCAAACAAACCATTATGGGTAGCCCCATCTTCCCCCACGATACCAGATCGATCTAACACAAATACCACCGGTAAATTTTGGTAACACACATCATGCAGGATTTGATCATAGCCCCTTTGTAGGAAGGTAGAGTAAATGGCGGTAACCGGGCGAAGTCCTTCTGCAGCCATACCTGCTGCAAACGTTATCGCATGCTGTTCTGCAATACCCACGTCGTAGAACTTATCAGGAAATGCTTCACTGAATTTATCCAGGCCGGTTCCATTTGGCATTCCTGCCGTAATTGCAATTATGTTCTTATTCTTTTTTGCCAACTTTATTAAGGTCTGGGCAAATACCTGGGTATAGGTAGGCGCTGACGTCTTTTTTGATGAAGGCCTACCAGTCTTCACATCAAATGGACCGGTTCCATGAAAGGCAATAGGGTTTTTCTCAGCTGGGGTATATCCCTTTCCTTTATTAGTAAGTACATGGATAAGAATTGGCCCATGCAAGTTTTTAACGTTTTGTAAATTCTCCAGCAAATGGTCAAATCGATGTCCGGAGATAGGCCCAATGTATCTAAACCCCAATTCTTCAAAAAGGAGACCAGGGACCAGCAAACCTTTTAAAAATTCCTCAGATTGCTTTGCCACCTTTAGCATGGATTTCCCAATACCGGGAATGGTATTAACAAAAGTAACCATCTCGGTTTTAAAACGATTATAGAATTGTCCTGTAATTATTCTTGAAAGGTAGGCTGAAAGGGCACCTACATTAGGGGAAATAGACATCTCATTGTCATTTAATATGACGATCAGGTCCTTCTTGATATGCCCAGCCTGGTTGAGGCCTTCCAGTGCTATCCCCGCCATTAAAGAACCATCACCAATCACCGCAATTACTTTATGTTTCTCTCCTTTGAGACATCTCGCTTCCGCCATACCCAAGGCAGCAGAAATAGAGGTGCTACTATGGCCAACATTAAATGTATCATAAACACTTTCTTCCCTCCGGGGAAAACCACTGATACCCTTGTGTTGACGAAGCGTATGGAATCGTTCTCTTCTTCCAGTGAGAATCTTATGGGCGTATGATTGATGTCCAACATCCCAGACAATCTTATCTTGAGGAGTATTGAAAACATAATGCAGCGCTATAGTAAGCTCAACTACCCCCAGACTTGATGCCAAATGCCCACCTGTCTTAGAAACCGTAGTGACAATCTCCTCCCGAATCTCTTCGGCTAACTGAGTCAGCTGCTCCGGTTTCAGTAATCTCAGTTCATCAGGATTATTTATACCTTCTAAAAGTCTTGCCATATTTATTTGAACCTACCTTCCTTCGTGCAGAGAAGATGCAGGATGTTAAGAGGTTGTTGCTCAAATCCGCAATCCAAAATTCAAATTCTTCCCCTCCGGAACTTAAAACTACTCCTTTTCTTCTTTGGCTACAAAGGGTTTGGTATCGAAGGACCCTTCTTCATCCTTCAACAGTAGTTCCACTTTCCTTTCAGCCTCTTCCAACTGCTTTGTACAGAGGCGAGATAATTTTATCCCTTCCTCAAAAAGTTTTAGGGACTCATCTAGTGCCAAATCTCCTTCTTCTAACTTTTGTACTATATCTTCCAGTTTCTTTAAAGAGTCCTCAAATTTTTTTATTGCCATTTTTCATCCCCGCTCAGAGGTACAATTTAATCTTTAATTTTATCTACCTGACAGAATATCTCCCCTTTCCCCAAGACGATATTAACCTTATCACCAACAGATACCATTTTATTATCTTTCACAATCTTATAAGAAGGAAACAGGCGGGTAATGCTATATCCGCGCTGCAATACACTTAAAGGACTTAAGCTATCCAATTCTCCCAAGTACCTTTCTAAAACCTGGCGTAACCGGTTGAGCATCAGATATACACTATCAATCAATGATTTCTCACATAGTGATACACTCTTTAGATATTCCCCAACCTTCAGTTGAGGATTTCTTAATAAGAGTCTTACTCTCCTTCCCCCCAACATCTCTTTCTTTAGCTCAAGTGACTGCAAAATATGAGGAGTCAAACGGCTGCTCAGATCATCTATCCTTAATTGAAGATCACTTATCTTAAGGCGCAGATCCGGTAATCCCTTTTTAAGAAAGCCAAACTGATTCTTTGCGGTCTCAAGGAAATGTATCATTTGATTACTCAGCCGACTAGAAAGTGAATCTATCAGATGGGAAAGTTCAGCTTTGTCTTTTACCACTAATTCCCCTGCAACTGAGGGGGTGGGAGCACGCAGGTCAGCTACGAAATCTGCAATGGTAAAATCAATTTCATGGCCTACTGCAGAAATAACAGGCAGTGAGGAATGATCGATCGCCCTGGCAACGATTTCTTCATTAAACGCCCACAGGTCCTCTAAAGAACCACCACCCCGTGCTACTACAATTACATCGATTTCCGGTATAGTGTTTAGCTCATAAATGGCAGATGCAATCTCTTGAGCAGATCCTTCTCCCTGAACTTTCACAGGATTTATAAGAATCCCCACGTTAGGAAAACGTCTGCCAATCACATTCAAAAGATCTCTAATTGCCGCCCCTGTCGGAGAGGTCACTATCCCTATCTTCTTTGGTAGAAGAGGCAGAGGTTTCTTTCGTGCCGCATCAAACAGGCCTTCTTTTTCCAGTTTCTCTTTTAACTGCTCAAAGGCAAGCTGTAGGGCACCAATCCCCTTAGGTTCCATGTAGTCAAGGATTAGCTGATATTCACCTCTTGGTTCGTAAACACTGATCTTTCCCCTACAAATTACAGCCAAACCATCCTGTGGCTCAAATTTAAGGTACCTGCCCATGAATCTAAAGATTACTCCCCGGATCTGACTCTTACCGTCCTTGAGGGTAAAATAGTAGTGACCGGAAGAAGGACTTCTAAAATTAGATATTTCTCCCTCTACCCAGATCTCTCCAAATCCTTCCTCTAAGTGATGTTTGATCTCTAGTGTAAGTTCAGATACCGTTAAAATCTTCTTATAATTCGAAAACATATCTATTCCCCACCGTTTGAATAGGTGATTATATATCATAACTATCTAAATAATCAACAGTATAATAACTACTACACTTTCATTCTACATTCCATTATCCAAGGGATAGCTAAGTTCTCCAAGATGGTAACCATCCAATAAAATTCACTTGCTATCTAATGAAGTAAGTCTGTGGTGAAATTTTCTTGCCAAAGCTCCACCCTCAGGATACTATAAAAAAGCAAGCAAGTTTGAAGTTAGAAGTGCCTAAAGTGAACTAAATTAAAAACTTTCGTCACGTTAGTTCCCTTAACACCCTAGTTAATTTTTTGTCCCATCATTCCATGTAGATAGCATAAACCCAGATTTTGCAGTAGACGTCGTGGCGAGGCGTAGAAAACCGCAGCGAAACGAGCAGTTGGAGCGATTTTGAGACGAAGGCATATTCATAAATATGTTGAGGAGCAGAATCGTG
>JAZFSJ010000339.1:0-4951 GCA_036446115.1 Thermodesulfobacteriota bacterium
CTTCAAGCATTTCCTCCGCGAGCCTCCGGTGGACGTGGGGCAGACAACTCGCAACCACCACACTATCCAGACCCTCTTTTTTAATGGATTCCGCTACCGCATTTTGATTCGAGGTATCAAGAAGGCCCTTATAGCTTTCTGCATACTTCACTCCCTCTATTTCACGGGAGGTCGTAAGGACCCTCTCTAGGTCAAGGGAGGAAGCTATTTCAAACTCACAATAGCAGATAAAAATACCAATCTTTTCCATGGAGTTTACCTAGGCAACTAACTTCTTTTCTTTAAGCATGGGAAGGGGATCCACATAATTGAGGTCAAACCGGCTCACTTTAGTCTCCAACCCCAATGCCAGAGTGAGAAGCTGGGAAAAATAGAAGACAGGGATATTTTTGAAATCAACATATTTTTCCGCGATTTCCCTCTGCCGGTGATCCATATTGTAGTCACAGAGGGGACAGCTCAATACCATGGCGTCCGCTCCTCTCTTCAAGGCGGAATGGAGTATCCCATAGCCCCTGTCTACCACCACCTCTACCTCATTAACGGTATGATAACTGCCACAGCATTCCGTCTTCATCGGATCTTTAACCACCTCTGCCCCTAAAGCGGTAAGCAGTTCCTCTAAAATGGTGGGATCCTCCAGATTGTCTATCCCTATCTCCTGAGGACGGGTCAACATACATCCGTAGTAGGGATCAAGCTTCAAACCATTTAAGGGAACCTTCACTTTCTCTTTAATCGCTTCAAAACCAACTTCGTCCCTTAAGACCTCCATCAGGTGAAGAACCTCCACTTCTCCCTCGTATCTGACGGATTCCTCATCCATGAAATCGGCAATCAGTTTCTTCTTTTCTTCATCTTCTCTGATCAGGTGATTGGCCCTCTTTAAGGTGTTGTAGCACATAGAGCACATGGTGGTAACCTTGTCTCCCCCTTGTTCTTTCACCCTCAGCAGGTTTCTTAAGGGGGCCAACTGATGGACCAGATCATCCGTGGACATGCCAAAGACTGTTCCACAGCAGTTCCAGTTGGAGAGTTCTACCAGCTCTACGTCCAGCGCCTTCATTGCGGCGAGGGCAGATTCTTCCAGGTTTTTTGCTTTGGTTTTTACCGTGCATCCAGGGTAGTAGAAAATCTTCATGTACACTGCTCCTTTAGCCCGTAAACTTTCTAAAATTACTAATGAGTGCTATTTGTGGCAATTCCTCCAATTTTTCTGTTGGTATCTCCGAAGGCTCCACGTAGTTGAGTGTCTCTTTATCCCTCGTCACCAAAAGCCTCAAGGCTTCAAAAATCCCGGCGATATCTATCCCCCGGGGACAGCGAACACTACAGGTAAGGCATGAGGCACAAAGCCAGATGGTCTTGGAATTCATAATCTCATCCTGAAGCCCAAGCTGTACCATGCGAATGATCTGACTGGGTAACAAATCCATGGCAAATGAACTGGGACATCCAGCCGAACACTTCCCGCATTGATAACAGGAGAGGATATTTTGACCACTTAATTCCTCCACCTTTTTTACAAAATCACTGTGTACCTTCTCTGATGAAAGCTCTACCTTCATCCAAACCTCCTATAGATAAATTGAAACCACGAAGACCACGAAGGGAAAAATTTTATTTTCACACCTTCCGATACTTCTTAATTCCTTCCTGGTAAAGGTCATTGCCTGAAGTGTCGTTTACCACAATCACCGGGAAATTCTCAACCTTCATCTTCCTGATTGCCTCAGGGCCGAGATCATCATAGGCAATAATCTCTGAACTCTTAATACATCTTGAAATTAAGGCACCTGCTCCACCCACCGCCGTCATATACACACACCTATGTTTCATCATAGCTTCAATTACTTCTTTAGAACGGGACCCTTTCCCGATCATCCCTTTGAGCCCCCTTTCAATCAGTCTTGGAGAATAGGCATCCATCCGATAACTGGTAGTGGGGCCAGCGGATCCCACTGCTCTGCCCGGTCTGGCAGGAGTGGGTCCTACAAAATAGATAATCTGTCCCTTAACATCAAAAGGCAGTGATTCTCCCTTATCAATTAACTCCACCAATCTTTTATGGGCAGCATCACGTCCTGTATAAATAATACCACTGATTAAGATTTTATCGCCACTCCTCCACTTGCTTATCACCTCTTCGTTCAAAGGAGTAGTCACCTTGATTTCACTCATTTAAAACCCCTATAATACTATCTCTTTATGCCTGCTGGCATGGCAATTGATATTGACTGCAACTGGAAGGCTGGCAATATGGCAGGGGTGCATTTCCACCTGCACTGCCAGGGCAGTATTCCTGCCCCCCAACCCCTGGGGACCTATCCCCAGATTGTTAATCTCTTCCAGAAGTTCCTTTTCAAGGACATCCAATTCCGGATTAGGATTTGTACTGCCGACGGGTCTCAATAAAGCCTTTTTTGCAATCAATGCTGCCTTCTCAAAGGTTCCCCCTATTCCCACACCTATAACAAGAGGGGGACAGGGGTTAGCACCCGACTCCCTTACACGTTCAACCACAAAGTTTTTGATTCCTTCAATGCCATCAGATGGTTTTAACATGGTCACCCGACTCATGTTTTCACTGCCTCCCCCCTTTGGAGCAATGATGATCTTCAACTGATCCCCCGGAACCAGGTCCACATGAACAATAGCCGGGGTATTATCTCCGGTATTTTTACGGGTAAAAGGATGACAGATAGACTTCCTGAGATACCCTTCCTGATATCCCTGCCTTACCCCCTCATTTATGGCCTCCACCAGGTTGCCACCGTGAATAGTTACTTCATCACCGAGTTCAACAAAAAAAACGGCAAAACCGGTGTCCTGACAGAGTGCAACCTTTTCTTCCTTTGCAATCTTTGCATTTTCAATGAGTTGTTCCAGTATCTCCTCACCAACGGGTGATTCTTCCGTATCCCTCGCCTTTTCAAAAGCAGAAAGAATATCCTCACCCAAATCAAAATTGGCTGACATACAGGAATCCTTCACCTTTTCTATAATATCCCTAACCTCAATCTTCCTCATTAAATCCTCTTAATACTTGAAATATAAATATTTTTATGTTATTCAATTAAAATGAGTGAACGCTCATTCAGTAACAATATATAGGTAACACATAGAACCCCTGCTGTCAATTATAATTTTAATAGTTTCCCTTTCATAAATAAATAGTTAGCTAATCTAATGGTCTAAATGTTGTGAAAAAAACCATTTTTATCCTCAAGTAAAAATTTATTGAAAACGAAATGATAATCCACAACTAAAATTCTCAAAAGCAATTAAAATCAATTGGCTTTTTAACAAATTTATGATAGCATGCGACTCAAAATTAATATAGTTTTAAGAATCGCTTTTCTATTTAGCTTATCAATCTGATGAAGAAACCGTACCGGAGGGGAGATGAAACATTTCGTTTTATTTTTTGCGGTCTTTATTACTTTACTTTTTTATACCAATTGCTATTCAGCCGATTCTTCTCCAATACCGAGCTCACGCTCCATGCAGCCTGAAAGCTCAATCGGCCAAACAGGGTATACCTCACACTACCTAATTTTAGCTAATGGAATGCCTCCAAGTGAAACATCCGAAACACAATCAGCAAAGGAGAAGCGCGAAAGAGATAAAGCCCGTAAAGAAGCAATCGAACTACTTGAAGATGACTATGAAATAGATGAAGACATAGAAACGATTTCTGATCCACTTGAGCCGGTTAACAGAGCGATGTTCAAATTTAATGATAAACTCTATTTTTGGGTTCTTAAACCAGTATCACGAGGGTATAGATTTGTTTTACCCGAAGCAGCGAGAATACGCATCAGGCAATTTTTTTCAAACGCCGCCACACCAATCCGTTTAATCAATTGTACATTCCAGGGAAAGATGAAAGGAGTAGCAATTGAAGCGACAAGATTCACCATAAATTCAACCATAGGGATTGCTGGTCTTTTTAATCCCGCGCAATCCCTTTTCCATCTTAAGGAACAAGAAGCTGAGCTAGATCAAACCCTCTGTCTCTATGGAATGGGGCCCATTATGTATATCAATTGGCCTCTACTGGGGGCTTCAAGCCTGCGAGGTACTATCGGGTTCATCGGAGATACTGCCTGTGATCCAGCAACCTATCTTTTGTCCCCACTAATCAAGATTGGAATAGCAACCTATGATGAAGTAAATGAAACCTCCCTCACTATTGGTGACTATGAGGCATTGACGGAAGCTGCCCTCGATCCCTACATCGCTGTCCGGAATGCCTACTTCCAAAATAGAGAAGAAAAATGCAAGGGAAAGTCACAATAACTCCTCACCCCTCCATTAGTTCCCCGTACTTCTTGTACCGTTCGGCCACCGCGGGAAAAACCTCAATAAAGTTAAGAAGGCTTTGATAAGGGAAACTCATCGTAAGTTCTTCATCAGCTAAACCAACATACTTCCTCCAGGCAACATCGCTGTAAGTAAATGACGGCTTTTTGGTAACATACGGGTACTGAATAGCAAAGGGACAGGCACCGTTTCCTCCAAAACCTTGTACTGGTTCACCCACTACATAAGTATAGGCTCGATTTAGTATGTCTGCCTTGCCCGGGGTGCAGAATATGAGGACCAGATCTGGTTCTTCAATGTCCTTAAAGAGTCCCAACTGAACAGCCGTATTTTTTTCACCCACCTCCGGAATAAGTTCTTTTGTTTTCTCCTCATAATAGATAGACGTTTCCACATCCTTATACCCCTTATCCATCTCGAAATGCACCTCGATCATCTCCTTCTTCTCTTCTTCAGAGAGGGGGGGAGCTACGCCCGTGGAAATTACACCTCCTGTACAGAAACACTGTTCCTGGTCGGTATAAAAAGTTTCACCTTTTGTGAGCACCTCACCTATCTGGGTACACATACCGGGAAATGCCCTCTCTTGGTATTTCGGAATGTTCTGCGGTTCTTCCTTCCATAC
>JAZFSJ010000340.1:0-5749 GCA_036446115.1 Thermodesulfobacteriota bacterium
TACACGTGCAACGGGTAGTTTTATTTCACCCGGAGGGTGAAATAAGAGAGGCACGCACGTGCCGATAGTTTCCCTTTGCGCCCCTGTGAGAAGCACAGGTGTTTCAAAGCAATAAACAAGTGTTGCAGCAAGGATTTGAAAGCTTTTAAGCTTTCCGGAGCTTAAGTAATCTATTTTTTAATATACATGACTCTCAGCTTCGCTTTAGAGTCATGGGCCGGTCAAGCCGCAGTAGATGGCTACTGCAAATTCTGGGTTTAAGGTAGGTTACTTCTTTTTCACCTTGTCCCAATCTTTGAGAAATCTTTCTATGCCCGCATCTGTCAAAGGGTGTTTGATGAGTTGTTCAATCACTTTAAAGGGGATTGTCGCAATGTCTGCGCCTATGAGTGCGGCTTCTAAGACGTGAAGAGGATTTCTGATGCTTGCCACAATCACTTCCGTTTCAAAATCATAGTTATCATAGATTGTAATTATCTGCTCTACCAGATCCATTCCCCAATGAGAGATATCATCTAATCTGCCTACAAAGGGACTTACATAGGCGGCTCCTGCCTTAGCAGCAAGAAGTGCCTGAGTAGGAGAGAACACCAGGGTCATATTGACGTGTATGCCTTCATCTGCCAGTTGCTTAGTGGCAATGAGACCATCTCTGGTCATGGTAATCTTTATAACTGCATTACGGTGAATTTTTACCAACTCCCGGGCTTCTTTAAGCATATCCTCAGATTTAGTGCTTACCGCCTCCAGGCTAATAGGACCGTCCACGGTCTCACAAATCTCTTTTACCACCTGCATGAATTCTTTTCCCTCTTTGGCAATCAGGGTTGGATTGGTGGTCACTCCATCAATAAGCCCGAGACGGTTGGCTTCTTTAATCTCATCGATGTTAGCGGTATCAATGAAAAGCTTCATAGCATATCCTCCTTAGGTTGTGTGAAATTAAACCACAGAGATTTCTTAAAATCTCAATGAGTTAGATTATTTTATCTTTCTCCCTCTCTGTGCTCCGCGGCTCCCCCGTTAGAAAGTTGATCTATGAAACAGATAATGTAACCACTAGGATAAACATCCTACAAAGTTCACCTGCGACTTAGTAAATGTCTAACGGGGTGAATCTGTGATTGAAATCAGTGATTCTTTTCTTCCAGATATTTTTTCTTACACTCTTTGCTGCAGAAATAGATGGTTTCTCCTGCTATCTTTGCCGTGATAGCCTCTAGCTTGGGAATGTACACGTGGCAGCTGGGGTCCATGACCATCTCGTCGGTGATAGTTTCATTAGAGCGAATAGGGGATTTCCCGGGTTTCTTGGGTGTGGGAAGTGCCAGGCTTTTAACCAGTCGGTAAAGGATGTAGCAAAGGATAAAAAAAATAATGAAGCGTATCAAAGCCTCTCCCTGTCTAGTTTGGTTACACGTTTATCATCACTCAAGCTGTCGAGGAGCTGAGAAATGGTCTGATTAAATATGGGATGTGTCAAATGGGAGTTAATTTCTTTTAAAGGTAAAAGCACGAACCCTCTTTGATGTAAGAGAGGGTGAGGGATGGTAAGCTGTGGTGATTCCAGCTTTTGGTCATTGTAAAACAGGATATCAAGGTCGATGGTTCTGGGCCCCCATTTGACATTTATTTTCTTTGCAAGTTTCTTTTCTGTTTCCCGTAAAAAGGAGAGCAGCTTAAGGGGTGAAAATGATGTTTTAATCTCGATTGCCAGGTTGATAAAATCATCCTGATCGCTGTACCCCCATGGCTCCGTGAGGTAGAAGGATGACTGCTTAAGCAGGTGATTCTTCTCAGAGAAGCGGATGTCTTCAACGGCCAGAGTACAGTTTTTATATTTGTCTCCCTGGTTAGAGCCAATCCCTATGTAGGCGGTATTATTCATGCGTCCCCTTTAGAATTTGAAATCCTTGATTCTTCTCACCACTTCAGCCATTCTTTCTTTATCGACCGTCAGGGCCATGCGAGTGTAACCTTCTCCTGAATCGCCAAACCCATTACCAGGGGTAGTGACTATTGCAGCTTTGGTGAGAAGGTGGGCTGTGTATTCTGCTGAGGTGAAACCAGAGGGAGTTGTAATCCATACGTAGAAAGTAGCTTTGGGGGGGGTCACCTCAAGCCCTGCCTCTTTTAGCCCTGTGACCAGAACATCTCTTCTTTCCTGGTAGATGGTTCTCATTTCACTAAGAGGGGTCTGGTCTCCCTGCAAGGCGGCGATGCCTGCTATTTGAATCGCCTGGGCCACACCTGAGTCGATATTGGTTTTTACCTGTCCCAGCGCGGCTATAATATCGGGGTTGCCGACGGCAGAGCCTATCCGCCAACCCGTCATATTGTAGGTTTTTGAGAGGGAGTGAAACTCGATGGCCACATCCCTGGCACCCGGGATTTCCAGTATACTGGGAGGTTTACATTCATCGAAGCAGAGTTCTGTGTAAGCTGCATCATGGCAGAGGACAATTTGATAGCGCTGGGCCAGTTTGACCGCTTCTTCAAAGAAAGAAAGGTCGGCTGTTGCAGCAGTGGGATTGTTGGGGTAATTGAGAAACATCAACTTTGCCTTCTTTAGGGTCTCCTCAGGAATTGCAGAAAAATCGGGCAGGAAATTGTTTTCCTTGATAAGTGGCATACAGTAGGCATGCCCCCCGGCAAATAAGGTAGCACTGCTGTAAACCGGATAACCGGGGTCAGGAATAAGTACCGTGTCATTAGGATTAATGAAGGCCAGGGGAACGTGCGCGACGCCTTCCTTGGAGCCGATAAGAGAGATTACTTCACTTTGAGGGTCCAGGGTTACCTGAAATCTCTTTTGATACCACTTGGCTACCGCTTCTCTAAACTCTATCATTCCGGTGTAGCTGGGATAGCGATGATTTTTGGGATCCTGAGCAGCCTCTTGAAACGCCTTAATAATGTGAGGAGGGGTAGGCTGGTCAGGGTCACCAACCCCCAGATCTATAATGTCGGCTCCCTTCTTCTGCATTTCTCCTTTCATCTGGTCGATTTTGGCGAAAAGATAAGGGGGGAGATTTTTTATACGATCTGCTTTTTCTACGATAGCCATGCGTAAGTCTTCCTTTCTGGAGTATTATGTATAACAGTTCACGAAAGTATGCAAGGATCGGCAGCTAGACATCTTTTCCCTCCCTGAACCCTATTACTTGAGTTCCAGGACATCCTGCATATCATAGAGGCCGGGCTGCTGGGTGACTACCCACTTGGCTGCTCTCACTGCACCTCGGGCAAAGGTATCCCGGCTGTGGGCTCGATGGGTAATCTCTAAGCGTTCCCCTGCCCCTGCAAACAGCACCGTGTGTTCACCGACGATGTCGCCTGCCCGGATTACCTGAATGCCGATTTCTTCACTACGTCTTTCTCCTATGAGTCCCTTTCTTTGATGGACGGCTACCTGGTCCAGGTTCCTTTTAAGTGATTCCGCCAGGACTTGTGCTATTTTCATTGCGGTACCGCTGGGTGCGTCTTTTTTGAGTCGGTGGTGTGATTCGATAAGTTCAACGTCATAGTCATCTTTGAGGGTTTTTGCTACCTGGCTTACAAGGTTAAACATGAGATTTATACCCATACTCATGTTGGGGGCACAGACACAGGGGATATCCTGTGCCATCTTTTTGATGTGTTCTCTTTGCTGGGGGGAGAAACCGGTGGTTCCTATCACCGCCGCTTTTTTACCGGCAGCCGCCCACTCAAGGGTGCTCAGCGAAGATTCGGGTGCAGTGAAATCTATGACCACATCACAGTCGGAGCTTACCCCGTCGAGACTGTCGACGATTACAATGCCTGTTTTGCCGATGCCGGAGAATTCCCCCGCATCTGTCCCCACCCGTTCATGGCCTTTGCACTCGGTGGCTCCTGCCAGTTGAACTCCTTCAGTGTGGTGGATAACATTAATAAGGCGGGCACCCATTCTTCCGGCTGCACCGATAACTACACATCTCACCATATGCATCACCTTTTATCATTACTTAAGATAACGATACTTACTATAAATTATCCCTAAAATAAAGATATTTTTTACCCCTTTAGAAGATGTCCGCCATTTATGGCCTTTTCCCGCGGTCTTCAATTGACCTTCTTTCATTTGATTTTTTCCCGGCAAGGCTAATGGGGAGTTGAGCAGAATACCCAGCTTCTATGCTTTGGATATGCTTTTAATCTTCACCTCACGCCGGTTTAAAGGGCTGAGATTGAAGCGAAAGCAAAAGCACAAGCACAAGTCAGTTTTCTGCACTGTGATGAGGCAAGAGGTCGTTTAATATAAATACATGAAATGGTCAGGTCCTACCCCAATGGTTATCTTGGTAGGGGTAACTCTACTCGCTTCCATTTGACCCTTTGGCATAAACTGTCTTGTCTATACTTCTGATGAGACCTGGTACCAGTCTGTAGGGGAAGCATGCCACGATTTCTTCATCTTTTAGCTTCATAAAATCTCTTCCACTATAATCTCCGCTTGTGAAGACAGGTCTGTTCTTAAGGAAAGGAATGGCAACGGTCATCATGCAGGTAGCTGAGCCCACATAGCCTGTAATGATCTCCCCGGTATCATAGGTGTATGCGGTGGAAATCACGCACATCTGATGCCCGTTTACCGGGAATATGATTAGATCAGGCATGCTCATCTCTTCAAGTGAGCCGAGAATCATGCCACCGGATACCTTTGGGTAGCGGGGGAAGAAGGATCTTGCTTTCGACATCTCGTCTTTAGTTGCAAAAAGATTACCTTCTCCTGTAACTTCAGCCTGTATCGCAGTTTCAAATTCCTCCCTGCTATACTTTCCCGCCCCTACTCCTATCATGGCAGAGCCGCCGCAGACGCTGGCCTTCGCGGTAAAGAAAACGGGACTTCCCTTTCCTTCAAAGATGTCCCCACAGATGGCGCACCAGAATTGAGGTCCTTCTTCCATGGGGATTCCTTGAGGTGCTTTGTTGGCAAATTTCATAGCGGTGATGTGTCTTTTTAGGGAAAGTTTATTCTTTAAGGCTTTGTCTAATTTCTTATTATCTAACTCGGCCTTAAACTTTCCCTTGCCTATGGCCCCCGTTGGGCAGAATGGGATGCAGATGCCGCAGTCACAACACATTTCTGAGACGAAATGGAGTCCACCTCTTTTTACTACAGCCCTGTTTTGACAAATGCTAAAACAGGAACCACATGAAGCGCATAAATTTTGATCAATAGTAAAAGACATACTATTCCCCTTGAAAAAATTGTTCATGACAAATTAGTTGTGTGCCTATTCATTTATGTCCCCCCTTTTTCTAAAGACCATCTATATTTGAGTTCGCAAGTATCATTGTGGGTGATTCGTCAGTGGAGAGCATCTCAGAGATAACAGTTTTAGCATTACTTCCGACAAGAAATCCTGTTTCTACCTCATAATATCAATATATGTGCTTATTGGGGAATCATTCCAAAATCAATTTTGTTTGTCTGTCTAAATGCTATTAGTTTATCAAAAAGCCCGTCTTTTCTTATGTTTTTCTCCATGAATGGATGAAATTCTTCAGAGGACTTGAACTCTTTATTTTTTAGCAGCGAACTGTCATCCAAAAGAATGTGAACAAGTAAATTGCCTTTGTCATCTAGGTCATATTTGAAAAAGCACCTATGGTTACTATCAATAAAAAATTATTTCTCAATGTCACATCTACATAACGTTCGAGCTAAACGGCGCGCGATCTGTCATGCGTCTGAATTGAGCGCATTGTTAGTTTTAATTGCCAC
>JAZFSJ010000341.1:0-16193 GCA_036446115.1 Thermodesulfobacteriota bacterium
CACCTCATACTTCTTCCCCATAATATAGATGGGAATCGTCTGTGCGCCCTCAGGCAGTACCGCGCGATCACCTGTTGCCATTGTCTTTTTTGACTTATCGCCAGATTTCTCCTTAGACATACTCATTACTCCTTTTAAATAAACTTATATAATCTTAAATATACTTATATTTTCTCAAAAGTATTAAGTAGTAGTGGGGGTTTTCTCATCATTTTTATTTATCATATTAAATTAAAAGCAATTAAATCAATTCTACTCAATATCACATCAATCTGAAGTAAACTAATATAAATCTAAATATACTTATATTAACTTATTTTCTCTTAATAGTTCAGAAGGGGATATCACATGTTTTTTTAGCCATTTATTTATACCGGACAGGCCAAAAGAAATCCCCAGCAGCTCGGTAAAATATAAAACCGGCAGTGGCTCTTCCTTACCACCTTTCTGCCTGGTATCAAGATTTGCCTGACAGAGAGGACAGGCGGCAACGATGCAATTTGCTCCTGCTTTTCTGGCTGCTACTATAAGGTCATCAATCAGTTTATACACGATGTCGGTGCGGGTCAAAGCCAGGCTTCCCCCACAGCAATCAATCTTACCCGACCAGTCCAATGGCTCAGCACCTATGGCCTCCATTACCTCATCCATCATCACCGGATTTTCATGTTCTCCAAATTCCGTTACCTTAGGAGGGCGCACCAGCAGGCATCCATAATAGGACACGGCCTTTAATCCCTTAAGAGGTTTTGTCACCTTTCCTTTAATAGCATCGAGTCCCACATCATGATAGATGATATCGAGGATATGCTTCGTCTTCTGCTTGCCTTCATAAGGCATATCCATAATACGCACAATTTCTTCGCGCATCTTTTCGTCATGCTTTAAGTCATAGATAACTTTCTTGAACCTTAAGAAACAGGCAGGGCAACTCACTGCCAGGTCCATCCCCTCTTTCTCCGCAATAGCAAGATTTCTTCCGGGAAGGGCAAGAGAAAGTTTCAGGTTGGTGGAGTGACCTGAAGAGGCCCCACAGCAATTCCAGTCAGGAATTTCCTTCAAACCTACATCCAATTCCTTGCATACCGCATGGACTGACATGTCATACTCTCTAGCAGTCGAATCTAATGAACATCCCGGATAATACGCAAATTCCATCTTTAACTCTTAAATAGCATTAATTGACTTACGAACATTAAGCAGGGACCAGAAGACAGGAAAAAAGACTCCTCAAAATCTACTTTGCCTGACTCCTCTCAAAGATTCCCTTAATCTGATCCACTCCTTTAATCTTATGAGGCATTATCTTCAATTTGCCCTTTAAAAACATATTCATGCCCAATAACATATCTTTAAAAAATTCCTTGGTTTTCATCTTCAGCAATACCAAAAGGGAAATCTCATGCTGCCTTCCCAGCGATTTAACCAGCGATAAGAAAGTCTTGTGCATAGAAACGATATCCTTTTCTTTAATCTCAACTCCTTCTTCTAAGGCCATCTCCCGTAAGGTATCCATCACACTTACCAGTTCAACCTCATTGGGACATCTGGTTGCACAGGTCTCACAGGTAGCACACAACCAGATGGTAGAGGAGGTAAGCACCTTGTCCTTAACCCCCAGTTGCACCATCCTCATAATCTGATGGGGATAGTAGTCCATTGCATAGGCAACCGGGCATCCCGCAGTGCAGGTGTAGCACTGATAGCAACGGTCCAGGTTTGCATTACTTATCTCTTGTACCTTTTTTGCAAAATCCTGATTACAAATTTCTGTACCACTATCGTTTATGTATTCCATTTTAAGACTCCACTTTACATGATGCATGATTCAAGATGCATAATACAGGATGATACTTATAAATCCGAATATCGAAATCCGATATCCAAAATCAGGAGTTTTCCTTAACTCTAATCTTCTGCTTCTTTCAACTCCTCCTCCCTGAAAGAGGAAAGGGGTAACTCTTCATCCAGACTCCTGCCCGGCACATATTCCAGATCCTTTTGCACCTCAGTGGCAGCAAGCTGAAACGCCTCCGCCACAGGGATATCATTGGGACACGCCTCCGAACACAAACCACACCCAATACAACAGGTTGCCATATGGGCCATGCGGGTTAAATGGAAAAAGAGGGTATTGTTCGGCATCCTCACCGCCCCTTTACTCTCAGCCCAGCCCAGATAACTGTCAGCTTCCATTTCAAAGGTAGGTGAGTCGAAAAAACACTCCTTACAGTAACAGGCAGGACATACGGTCCTGCAGTTATAACACCTGATACAGGGTGAAAAAACCGACATCAGCTTGTCAATACCCTGAAAGCGTGAACTGTTTTCCTTAAAATACTCCTCTCTCTTCTTCGCCTGCTTTAAAAGCATTTCTTCAACCGCTTTCTCTCTCTTTTCCGTATCAGTATCTTCCTTCAAATCAATCCCCTTTAAGACCTCTTCTCCCTTTTCTGTTGCAACAGTAACACCCACCTCTTTTTCTATGTCGTGGCTCACAAGTTCTATTACCACATCTGCATTCTGGGCAAGGGGATAGGAACAGATTTTACACGACTGCCTTAAGTCAGGATCTTCCTCACCTTTCTTGAACCGGCTGATGATGGCCTCACCGGGGGATTCCCCTTTTTCAACCTTCTTAGAATAATCGCTCACGGAGTAAGTTCCCATACAGTCTATACCAAATAGAATCATGTTTTCCAGGGAGGCCTGCCTCAGCTTGACCAACTCTATGAGGGCGCGTACTTCACAGTTTCTGAGCACCACCCCAACCTTTTTACTGCTGGGCGTAACCTTGGTCATATCAGAGATAATCCTTGCGATATTAACCGGCATTACAGGTGCAGGCAGCACAGCACACTCAAGTTTTTCTACCTCTGTAACTAAAGTGGGAACCACATTTACCTTGTTTGGAAGTTCAAGCGGAATCAGCAAGGCATCAAGATTTCCCTTGGTAAGCAGCTCGGCAAAAAATCCTCTTAATGTCCTGGTGAGGTCACCCGCTTTAACTTCCAATGTTACCTTCCTTGCCATTTCACATTCTCCATCAAATCCACCAGATCTTACTGATGGGATTGGGACCCAATTTCTTCACTTCTTCTGTAATCTCCTTAACCGAATCGGCGAATTTCCTTCCTTCGCTGGCACTAATCCATCTTAAGAAGACTCTATTCTCCTCTAATCCCAGGCTCCTGAAGATCGCCTTTAATATGGCAATTCTTCTCCTTGCCTTATAATTACCACTAACATAGTGGCATTCTCCCAGGTGTCACCCTCCCACAAATACACCATCTGCTCCCTTTAGCAAAGCATTTATGATGTAGACCGGATCCACCGTACCGGTACACATTACTTTGATAGGCCTTATGTTTGCGGGATACTGCATCCGGGTGGTTCCCGCAAGATCAGCGGCCGTTGCAGTACACCAGCTACATAAAAAGCCAAGCACTTTTGGTTCAAAATCAGACATAGTATAGCTCCTTAATTCACATTGACAACACTATTACTCACCGAAAATTCATTAACAGTCCACTTCTATACTCCCCATCACTCCATCAACCCCGTATTCCAACACTCCATTTTTTTCACCCTACTGATAAGAGCGTGTCTACCATGGAAAGCATCTGGTCTTCCTTGTAACCCTTCATCTTTGCGGCATGGTTGGGGCACGCCATCGCGCAGGCGCCACATCCCTGACAAAGTGCCTCCCGCACCACAATCTTTCTGTTATCCTCATCTTTCACCCGCGCCTGATAGGGGCAGGCTGCCACGCACAGCTCACACAGGGAACACCGTCTCTCATTGACCAAAGAAACAAGACGGCTTGCCTTAACCTCTGACTTGGAGAGAAGCGTCCAGGCCCTCTGGGCCGCCGCCTGTGCTTGAGCTATGGTCTCTTCAAGAAACATGGGGGAATGGGCCAGTCCACATAAAAAGATCCCCTCTACCAGAAAATCGACAGGGCGGAATTTCACCTCCGCTTCCTCAAAGAAGCCATCCTCATCCAACTCCAGGTTTAAGACTTCAGCCAGTGACTTATTTTCATTGGGGTCAATACCGGCACTTAAAACCAAAAGTCCTGGATTAAACCGAAGTGTCTTTTTAAGATCAGGAGTGTGTACCTCCACCTTAATTGCCTCACCTTCCAGGGAGACATGGGGTTTTTCTTCCAGAGAATAACGCATAAATTTCACACCCGCCTCGCGACAACTGGTATAGTATTCTTCCTTGAACCCATAGGTCATGACATCCCGGTAGAGGATGGTAATCTCCGTCTGAGGATTCTTCTCCTTGATCTTCAGGGCATTGGCAATGGCCTGAGAACAGCAGACCCGGCTACAGTATGGTCGCTCGGCGTCTCTTGACTCGGTGCATTGAATCATCACCACAGAATCGGGCATCTCTTTTCTTTCAACAATTATCTTCTCCAATTCTTTTTGTGTAACAATGCAATCATTTTCTCCGTAGTGGTATTCTTTTGGCTTTCTTTCTCTGCCACCGGTTGCAACGATGAGGGCACCATGGGAAATAGTGTCCTCATTTCCATCCTTATCTTTTAAGGTGGTCATAAAATCACCCATCTGTCCGCGTAATGCCACCACCTCACTTTCCAAATGGAGATGAATTAAGCTGCTTCTCTTTACCTCTTCTAATAACTGCCTGAGTAGAACCTGGGGATTATCTCCCTCGAGGTTATATTGTTTCTCTTTAAGGTTTCCTCCCAGTACATCAGTTTGTTCCACCAGGTGGACTTCGACTCCCAACCGGCTAAGGGACAGGGAGGAGACTAATCCCGCTAGTCCGCCTCCAACCACCACCGCCTGAGGATGTATGGTAACTGTCTTGGAGAAAAATGGCTCCTGTTTTCTAAGCTTCTCAACCGCCACTGTTACCAATGCCAACGCTTTTTTTTGTGCCGCTTCTTTTTCTTCCTTATGGACCCAGGAAACCTGTTCTCTTAAGTTCACCACCTCCATAAGGGAGGAATTAAGACCCGCTTCCTCCATTGTTTGCTGATACCTGCGCTCATAGCCGTAGGGAACACAACTGGCAAAGACTACCCGATTAACCTTGTGTGCTTTAAGCTTTTCCTTTACCTGTGAAAGGGTATCATCTAAACAGAGATAGGGAACTTCTCCCACCACACTTACCTGGGGAAGTTTTCTTAAGGATTGCGCAAGGGATGTAACATCGATAATCTCCGATATCTCACTACCACATTTACAAACAAAAATCGCTATACTAGGATCTTCATCTAACAGATCAGCCGTTTTATTAAGAGAAACCTCGACTTGAGTTTCCACCTTCTTCTCCGATGCAGGTTCTAAAAGGGCTGCAACTTTTGCTGCTGCTGCCGTTGCCTGGCAGATGGTATCGGGTATATCGCGGGGACCTGAGATAGGGCCACACACATAAATCCCCTCTCTACTTGTCTCAACCGGAGAGAAGCGACCAGTCTGACAAAATCCCCACTCATTCTTTTCAAAACCCAGCAGTCCAAGTATCTGTTCATGACCTTTAGGGGGCTTCTGCCCGATAGAGAGCACCACCATGTCATGTTCTTCCTTCTGCAGGTTTCCTTCTTCATCTAAAAAGGTAAGTAAGAGGTTACCCGTTTTAGGATCTTGTTTAACGGTAGGAACCCTGCAGCAGACAAATTTAATCTTAAGCTCATCCCTTGCCTTTAAATAGTAGCGGTGGTATCCCTTACCAAATGCCCTCAAATCCATGTAGAAAAGAGAAATCTCAATTTCAGGATCGATCTCTTTTAAAATCATCGCCTCTTTCATGGCATACATACAACAGGCAGAACTGCAGTAGTTATTCTCATAAGTACGTGATCCGATACACTGTAAAAAGGCAACCTTCTTTACCGGTTCCTTATCAGAGGGACGCACCAGCTTACCCTCATAGGGACCGATTTCACTGAAGATTCTCTCCAGTTCTATACTGGTCACCACATTGGGATGGCGACCATAACCGTACTCACTCCACAAAGTGGGATCAAACTCATCAAACCCGGCAGCCAGGATAATTGCCCCCACTTCAAGTTCCCTCACCTCATCCTGCTGGGAAAGATCAATCGCCTGAGTCGGACATTTTTCTACGCAGGCACCACAGCGGGTACAGTGTTCCTGATCGATGGTATAGATATTGGGGATGGCCTGCGGATACTTTATATAGGCCGCTTTGCGGGAGGCTAAAAGATTAAATTCATCCTTCACCTCAACAGGGCACACCTCACTGCAAATGTCACAACCAATACATTTATCTTCTTTAATAAAGCGCGACTTTATCCTCACGCCTACCTTAAAATCACATGCCTCTCCTTCCACCTTCTCCACCTCCGCCTGAGAGATTAAGGTAATGTAAGGATGGTAGAGGTCTTTTCGTAAACAGTACTGTGAAGAGCTGTCCCGACCATAGGTGGGAAGCATCTGACACATGCAGCAGCGATTGGTGGGAAACTGTCGCTCCAGTTGAGAAATTTCACCACCGATATTAGGACTCCGGTCAAGAAGGTGGACCTTAACGCCAGTCTCGGCAAGTTCCAGCGCCGCCTTCATTCCTCCTACCCCTGCCCCAATTACCAGTGCTGATTTAGTATTCATAGGTTTGTACTATTAAAGAGTGGTGACTTCGTAAAACGGTTGCGTTTAATCTTATCAGGCTGTTGCCCAAATCCCTTTTCGCTTGTCTGAAAACGTTTTAAAGACCGCTCAAAGTAATTTTTGTTTGGGCAACAATCTGTTAAGTATTGTCTATCCCAATAAGAGCTGAAATTAATTAAGGAAGATGCAGGAAAAGCAAATAAATAAAAGGAGGCCAGAATTGAAGGCAGAGGAAGAAGGGATGGTCCTACTCAATCAGGCCTTCGATCAATTTAATCTTTCGACTTCAAAACTTCAAGATTCCTACAATCAATTGCAGCGGCGGGTAGGCATGCTCGATCTTGAACTGGAGAGAAAGAATAAACAGCTTGAGGCCAGCCTCATCGAGAAGGAAAGGTCTAAAGACTATCTTTACAACATCCTGGAAAGTTTAAATAGCGGGGTGGTGGTAATTGATGAAAAGGGACAGATAACGACCTTTAACAGGGCAGTTGAACTAATCACCGGCGTTGCCAAGAAAGAGGCTGAAGGGGAAAATGTTAACAGGGTGTTAAGGCCGCTCCTTCCTGATGACTTCGCAGACAGATTTCAGTCTAATAATTTTATAATATCAGAGGAGGAGTGTAAGCTCAGAAGTAAGGATGGAAAAGAGGTACAGGTAGAAGTTTCGGTCAAACCCTTAAGAGGGAAAGGGTTAGAGGGCAGTTTGATCATATTGCAGGATATTACCCAGCTAAGAAAGTTGGAAGAACAGGCAGAGCGTACTAGCCGATTAACGGCCATGGGTGAGATTGCCGTGAGTATTGCCCATGAGGTGAGAAACCCCCTGGGGAGTATTGAGTTAATTGCCTCCCTGCTGAGAAAAGAGGTGAAGGCTGATGAGGATAAGAAAAGACTGATGGATCACATTTTAACCGGCGTGAAGAGTATAGACTACATCATTAATAATCTTCTTCTCTTTAGTCGGCCTCAGCATCCAATCTTTAAAAAATTTTCTGTCCACGCCTTTCTCGACGAGCATCTCCTTTTTGTTGTTCCTTCGTTCAGGCAGGGTAACATTGAGCTTATCAAGAAGTATGATTACCGCGATCCTCTAGTGCTGGGTGATGTGGAGTTATGGAAGCAGGTATTTTTTAATCTCACTTGGAATGCTATTCAGGCCATGCCTCAGGGGGGGCAATTGAAGATTGCTACTGAGATAGTCAACGGTGATTTGAAGGGTAGTTTAAGACCTCCGCGCTCTTTGCCTTTTGCCAGGGAGCATTCGAATAAGGCGGGCTATCTGGAAATAAAGTTTGTCGATTCCGGAGTGGGAATAGCTGATGAGGACAAGGAAAAGATCTTCAACCCCTTTTTCACCACGAAAGAAAGGGGTACAGGACTGGGATTGGCAATTGTACATAATATCATTGAGGTTCATAATGGGATGATAGGGGTGGAAAGTAACGCGGGCCAGGGCTCCACTTTTACCATTAGCATGCCTTTGGTGAAAAAAGAAGAACCAGCAGATTAAAGGTGCTAAAATACAATGCAAGAGGAATCGATATTAGTTATTGATGATGAAGAGAGCATGCGACTTGCTCTCAGTGAAACCCTTTCCAGGAGTGGCCATCAGGTGGATTGTGTCTCCAATGGATATGACGCTCTAAAGAAAGTTCAATCTTCCTCCCTTAAGCTGATCATTACCGATGTAAGGATGCCAAAGATGGATGGCATGGAGGTTTTGAAGGAAATCAAGAAGCTTTTACCTCAAATCCCGGTAATTATGATTACCGCGTATGGAACTATCCATAATGCCGTGGAGGCCATGAAGAAAGGAGCAGTAGACTACATCTTGAAGCCATTTTCCTTCGAAGAATTGAATGCCGTCGTGGAAAGGGCACTGGTAGGAGGTAAGAAACAGGAGGCTGAGGTAAAAGATAATCAGAAATACAGGGAGATTGTCACCAGAGATCCAGAGATGCTAAGGCTGATTAATTTAGTTAAAAGTGTCGCCTTAAGCACGTCAACCATTCTCATCCAGGGAGAAAGCGGGACGGGGAAAGAAATGTTTGCCAGGTACATTCACCAACACAGCGAACGCAGAGAAAAATCTTTTGTGGCAGTTAATTGTGCTGCCATTCCTGAGAATCTCCTGGAAAGTGAGCTCTTTGGATACGAGAAAGGGGCCTTTACCGGCGCTATTAGCAAAAGGGCAGGGAAATTTGAGTTAGCTGATGGAGGCACCATTCTCTTGGATGAGGTAAGTGAGATGGATTCCCAGCTTCAAGCTAAACTGCTTAGGGTATTACAGGAGTTTGAAATCGATAGGGTGGGGGGTAGGGAACCTGTTCCCATAGACGTGAGGGTTGTAGCCACTACCAATGTTGATTTAAAACAGGCGATTGAAGAAGGAGAATTTAGGGAGGATCTTTTTTATCGATTAAACGTTATCCCCCTTAAAATTCCTCCTTTAAGAGAAAGGAGAGAAGATATTCATTTGCTGGTTGACCATTTCGTTAAAAAACATAGCCTTAAGTGTCAGAAAGAGGTCCCCCAGGTTTCTCCAGAAGTGCTCTCAGTATTGAAGAATTTTGAGTGGAGAGGCAATGTGAGGGAATTAGAAAATGTGATTGAAAGAACAATTCTCCTCCACAAAGATGACGTCTTGCTGCCGGAGCACCTTATAGTAGAAGAGGCAGATAGGAGTCGGGAGGAGAAGGAGGGCTCTTCTACGAGTAGTGGTTCAGTGAAGGAGATGGAAAAAAAGCTAATCTTAAAGACGCTTGAGGGATTAGAGGGGAACAGGACCCATGCGGCCAAGGCTTTAGGGATAAGCATCAGAACACTTAGAAATAAGTTAAAAGAATATAAGGGACGGGAAGGGATACGTGCTTGGTAGAGTAAAGAACACCTGTTTTATGTTTTCTGGTATGCAGCTTGCATATTAAAATGATGAAACCACAGAGATAAATTCATTAATAATAAAAAGAGGAGATAGCTATGCCTTCTGAGGTCTTATTTGGAGGTACCACGATGATGCTGGAGAAGTTACTGGATTTTCAGGCACAAAGACACAAGATGATTTCCACCAACATTGCTCATGCCGATACACCTGGTTATAAAGGTCATGATTTGCGTTTTTCAGATGAGCTCAAGAAGGCAGTTGGCACTGGAGGATCTATTCCCCTAAGGAAAACCAATGAGCGGCATCTTCCCGCAGGTATGGGCGAGATGAAGGGACGGGTGGTCCCCTATGGTGATGCCGCTAATCGGCTGGATGGCAATACAGTGAGTATTGATAAGGAAATGGCAAAACTGGCTGAAAACAATTTGTACTATAATACCGCAGCTCAAATAATATCTAAAAAATTGGGAGCCATAAAAAACACAATCACGGAGTTAAGATAAAATGGATTTTTTAACTGCCCTTAAGATTAGTTCTTCGGCATTAGACGCTCAAAGAATCCGAATGGATGTGATCTCAAGCAATCTGGCCAATATCAATACGACCCGCACCCCGGAGGGAGGTCCCTACAGAAGAAGGGATGTAGTCTTTGCCTCTCAACCGGTTGCAGACACCTTTGGAGCGGTGCTTAACTCCGAGCTGGAGAAAAAACTTCAAAGGGTTGAAATAGTAGATATTACCGTTGACCCAGGACCGCCCAGGGTGGTGTACGATCCCCGCCATCCGGATGCCAATGCATTAGGATACATTGGAATGCCTGATATCAATGTGATGGAAGAGATGGTGAACATTTTGTCTGCTACCCGTTCTTACGAGGCTAATGTGGCTGCGATTAATGCTACCAAGAGTATGGTAAATAAGGCCTTGGAGATAGGAAGGTAGAAGGAATGATTGCAAAGTGTAAAGTGCAAATTGAAGAATGAAAAGTGAAAGAAAAGATTTATTAAAATCTTTAGGGGGGTGAGAAGACTATGAAGGATATAACCATAGAGTCAAACCTGAAATCATTACTGCCTCTTTCTCCGGAAAAGACAGAAAAATCTGATGATAAGAAGGGTTCCTTTGGAGGGATGCTGAAAGGAGCGATGGGAGAGGTCAATCAGTTGCAAAACAAGGCAGACTCCTCCATAGAACAGTTGATTGCAGGCGAGTCGAAAAACCTCCATGAGACCATGATTGCCATGGAGAAGGCAGACATCTCCTTCCGGTTGATGATGGAGGTGAGAAACAAGATTATTGAAGCTTACCAGGAGATTATGCGAATGCAGGTTTGACGACTTCTTTTTACGAGTTCAAAAACACTAAGGATCTGAAAGAATTCAAACCCAAAGATTAAAAAGTGAGGGAAAAGATGTTTGAATTTTTAAGTCAGTTTTTTACCCAGCTACAAGCCAATTTCAAGGTGCTGCCACTTGGCAGAAGAATACTATTGGTAACCGTTGCATTGGGTACCATGCTGGGGATTGTTCTTTTGGTTGTCTGGACCAATAGGATAAACTATCAGCCGTTATACTTTAATCTTAGTCCGGAGGATGCAGGGACAGTGATAGAAGAGTTAAAAGACCAGAAGATTCCCCACCGCTTATCTGCCAACGGGAGAACGGTCATGGTTCCTGATGGAAAGATCTATGATCTTAGGTTGAGCTTGGCGAGTCGTGGAATTCCCTCTGGAGGGGGGGTAGGCTTTGAGATATTTGATAAGACTGATTTGGGTACCACCGAATTTGTTCAAAAATTGAATTACCAGCGTGCACTTCAAGGAGAACTGGCTCGCACCATCAATCAATTTGTCGAAGTGGAGCAATCAAGGGTACATATCACGCTTCCTGAAAAAACACTGTTCTTGGAAGATGAACAAAAGCCTACAGCATCAGTGGTGGTGAAACTCCGAAACAAAGGTGCTGCGCTTCAGGAGAAGCAGATTCGGGGGATTGTGTACCTGGTTGCGGGCAGTGTTGAAGGATTGGAGCCTGAAAATGTTACGGTGGTTGGTGTCGATGGTAGCGTGTTATCGGCTGGAGCCACTGCAGATTCTCAAATGGCCGGTCTGACTAACTCCCAGCAGGAATTTCAGCGTGAAGTGGAGGAGGGTTTGGAAAAAAGGGTACAGAGCATGTTGGAAAAGGTTGTTGGTAAGGGCAAAGCCATAGTCAGGGTAACGGCCACCCTTAATTTAACGCAACAGGAAAAGACAGAAGAAATCTTTGACCCGGAAGGTGCCGTTGTTCGCAGTGAGCAACGGACAGATGAGAAATCTAAAGGGAGTAACCCTGTTGCCATGGGATCCCCCGGGGTGGCGGCGAACCTTTCGGAGGGGGGAGGAGTTACTCCCAGTGTGAGCAGCTCTGATATGAGGAAGACCAATGAGACCATAAATTATGAGATCAACAAAACAGTTAAACGGACGGTTGAACCTGTCGGTGTGATTCAAAGACTCTCAGTAGCGGTATTACTTGATGGAAACTATGAAGTTACCAAAGGAGAGGATGGAAAGGAGGAATACAAGTATGTTCCCAGGTCCGATGAGGAAATGAAAAAGCATAAAAATATTGTGATGAAGGCCGTTGGTTATAATGCCGAGCGAGGTGATCAGATAGAGGTTACCAATGCGCCCTTCGAAACGGTGAGGTTAACTGAGGAAGAAAAGAAAGCGATGTCACGAGAAGCCCTGTGGGGGACATTGCGGAAAGCGGTCCCCCCTCTAGCTTCCCTTTCACTCATTGCTTTACTGATACTGTTAGTGCTGCGACCATTGATGAAATGGTTAACCAGACCGGTTGAAGAAGTGAGGAGGATTGCCGGAGCCACAGGGAGGACAGCTGGAGAGATAGAGGCAGGCATACTTCCACCACCGCCGCTGGGGGATACTGCTATGGGGAGAGAGCAAGTAGCACAACTTGCCACGGCAGATGCTAAACGCTTTGCCGAGTTACTTAGAAACTGGGTAAGTAAAAGGTGATTATATGACGAATGAAGGAAAATTAACTAATATTGAGAAGGTAGCTGTACTGCTCTCTACTTTACCTGAGGAGGTAGCATCCAATGTCTTTCGCTATCTGGACGCTGTTGAGATTGAAAGGATTAGCATCTGTATGGCCAAGATGGGGAGAGTAGAGGGTGGGACGGTTGATAGTGTGATCAACGATTTTATGCAAATGGCAGCAGAAGGGACGGGGAGCATCTCTTTTGGGAAGGACTATGCTGAAAAACTCATCTCAAAGGTTCTGGGTGAGAATGAGGCTAAATCTATGGTGGCTAAAGTATCTGAAAACAAGGGAGAACAATCTTTCAAACTTTTAGATGATCTGGATCCTAAGATGTTGACTGATTTGACCAGGAATGAACATCCTCAAACTATTGCACTTATTCTCTCACACTTAAGTCCAGAAAAGACAGGTAAGGTCTTGTCCAATTTGCCTGAAGAGCTCAGGGCGGAGGTAGTTGTAAGGATTTCCAAATTAGAACCGGTTCCCCCTGAGGTAGTTAGTGAGGTTGCGCAAATGCTGGAGGAGGGAGTTAAAGCGATGGGAGATGTTGGTGGTCAGCTCGGGGGGGTGAACTCGGTTGCGGATATCCTTAATCAGATGGACCGGGCAGCAGAATCTTCCGTCATGACTAAGATTGAAGAAGTAGCCCCCAAATTGGCTGAAGAGATTAGACAGCTTATGTTTATTTTTGAAGATCTGGTTTCGGTTGATGATCGTGGAATCCAAGAGATACTTAAGGAGATATCCAGCGATGATTTGGCTAGGGCTTTGAAGACGGCTAGTGAAGCGGTGAAAGAGAAGATTTTTAAAAACATGTCAGAGAGAGCGGTAGAAATGCTAAACGAAGACATTGAGGATATGGGACCGATAAAACTCAGTGACGTTGAAAAGGCTCAAATGTCCATTACACAAATTGCACTGCGGCTGGAAGAAGAAGATAAGATTACGGTAGGAGGTCGGGGAGGTGAGGAAGAAGTCTTTGTCTAGTAGTGTTATAAAGAATGTAGACCAGAAACAACCTTCTGTAAAACCATACTCCATGAGGGATATGCCGCTTCTCATTGATTCTCAGTGGGGGAAAGGCCGTTCTGCCGATTCTTCCTCCCGCACCTCATCAGATCCCGGAGGCAAAGTCGGACATCTGCTAAAAGAAGTCGAAGAAAGAGAGCGGTATGTAAAACAGATTGCGGAGAAGACTGACAATTTAGAAAAGGAGGCCTATGAAAAAGGATTTGCCCAGGGAGAGAAAGCGGGAAAGGAACTGGGGGAAAAGCGGTTGGATTCGGTTATTAAAAGTTTTAATGGGGTTTTAGAAGAAGTGAGAAGGTTAAAAGAGACATTGTACCCGGAAAGTGAGCAGGAGATGCTAAGGCTGGTACTTGCTATCGCGCGTAGGGTAATCCAAAAAGAAGTAAGTACCGACAGAGGAGTCATTCTCAACATGATAAAATCTGCTCTCAAATATGTTGCTGATCAGGGAGAAATCACAATCAGGTTAAATCCTTCTGATTTGGAGTTTGCTACCCAGTATAAAGAAGAGAATATAAAGGGGATGAGAAATGTAATCATTGAAGGTGATGAGGAGATTCAGCGGGGTGATGCCGTTATCAAAAGCAACCGCGGGACTATTGATTGTGGCATTGAAAAGCACTTGCAGATGGTAGAAGAGGAATTAAGGAAACAATCGGGAGAACGCATTCGAGAGGAAGAAAAGGAAGCAGGGGAAGCGAAAGAGAATCATGGAAAAACAACTTAATTGGGATAAGTATCATGATACCCTGGAAAAGGTGATTCCCATTACTTTCCATGGAAAGGTTGTGCAGGTAGTGGGCATTACCATTGAGGGATATGGGGTAGGTTCCTTTGTAGGAGAACTTTGTGATATCTATGCGAGGGGGAGCGATGTGCCGATAAAGGCCGAGGTGATAGGATTCCGTGATAATCGAGTTGTGCTCATGCCTTTGGGTGAGGTGCGTGGAATCGGACCGGAAAGCCGTATCACAGGTTTGAATCGGAAAGCCACCGTTTTAATTGGAGAGGAGATGCTCGGCAGGGTTATTGATGGGCTGGGGAATCCTATTGATGGTAAGGGCCCCCTCTCCTTAGAGGAAGAATATCCTCTTTATGCTGAACCTGTCAATCCTCTCCACAAGAGGCGAATAACCGAACCCCTGGATGTGGGGATCAAAACCGTTAATGCACTGCTTACCTGTGGCAAAGGGCAGAGAATGGGCATCTTTTCAGGGTCCGGAGTAGGCAAAAGTGTTCTTTTGGGGATGATAGCCAGAAATACCAGGGCGGATATAAACGTTATTGCCTTAATTGGCGAGAGGGGACGCGAGGTGCGCGAGTTCATTGAAAAAGACTTGGGAGAGGAAGGGCTAAAAAGGTCGGTGGTGGTAGTTGCCACCTCTGAACAATCTCCTTTGGTGAGGATGAGAGGTGCCCTGGTGGCAACTAGCATTGCGGAGTATTTTCGAGACAAGGGAAGTGATGTCCTCTTCATGATGGATTCTATTACCCGGTTTGCCATGGCCCAAAGGGAGATCGGATTGGCAGCCAATGAACCTCCTACCACTAAAGGCTATACCCCTTCGGTTTTTGCCATGCTACCGAAACTGGTAGAAAGGGCAGGAACCAGTTGCGATAAAGGAAGTATTACGGGATTATATACAGTGCTGGTGGAGAGCGATGATTTGAATGAGCCCGTACCCGATGCCGTAAGGTCCGTTTTGGACGGACATATTGTCCTCTCCAGAGAACTTGCTAATCGGAACCACTACCCTGCCGTTGATCCACTTGCCAGTGTGAGTCGTTCCATGATTGACATTGTTTCTCAGGATCACCTGGATTCCGCCCGCCGTTTTTTAAGCATTCTCGATACCTATAAAAAGGCGGAAGACCTGATCAACATCGGTGCATATGTTGCCGGGAGTAATCCCGAGATTGATTACGCCATCAGCATGATTGGTAAAGTGAATCAGTTTTTAAAGCAACCTATGGAGGAAAAGGTACACATGGAAGAGAGTGTACAGATGATGAAGAAGCTTTTCCATTGAGAGATGTTACATGTACAGGTTCAATCTTCAGGTAGCGCTCGATTACAGAAAACGTATCGAGGAAGGACTGCAAATCGAGTTATCCCAGATTCAAAGGGAACTGGAAAAAGAAAAACAGTTGTTTCTCGCCTATCGGAGGGAGAAAAACTACTATGAAGAGGAATTGGTAAAGAGAGAAGAGAAAGAGATTAACGTCAACGAGGCCCTCCTCTATCGGGATTATCTCAGGGGGATGAGGATAAAAATTAAGGAGCAAAGAGATATTGTAGCCAAGGCAAAAGGGGATTTTGATATAAAACAAAATGAACTGCTTAATGCCACAAAAAAAAGGAAGGTGTTAGAAAAAGTCAAAGAGAAGGAATGGAAAAGATTCAAGGAAAACATAGAGAGAAGAGAGCGGATTCTCGTAGATGAGGCAGGAATGAGGAAATATCAAAGAGATATGTAAAAGATTGTTTTAAAAAGGGAGAAAAAATGAAATCTTTATTACCAGGCTTAAAGATTCTAAATTCAAGGAAGGCAGTAATGATAGTGATACTATGCTTCTTGCTGGGAAAGCTTTCACTTGTTGGGTTTTTTGTATCGAAAA
>JAZFSJ010000342.1:0-3997 GCA_036446115.1 Thermodesulfobacteriota bacterium
CAAACCAGGAGTTGGTATGACGAAGTTTAGTCACTTCTCCCACTACAATAACGGCAGGAGGTCTCAAACGGGCTTTCCTGGTTTTAGGAAGAATATCTCTTAAAGTTCCCTCTATTACTCTCTGATCAGAACAGGTTCCTTTTTCAACAACGGCTACCGGCGTAGCAGGTGATCTTCCGGATTCCTTTACTTGTTTAATAATACTATCTATATTCCCCACGCCCATTAAGCACACTACGGTATTCACGCTTTGGGCAATCTTTTTAAAGTCGACTGCTGGAAACTCTTTTGCTGGATCTTCGTGACCAGTGACCAGTGCCACAGAAGATGCAAGACCTCTGTGAGTCAAGGGGATACCTGCATAGGCCGGGGCAGCGACGGCAGATGTCACACCAGGAACAACCTCAAAGGGAATACCGTGACGTGCCAAGGCCTCTACCTCCTCACCACCGCGACCGAAAATGAAGGGGTCTCCCCCTTTAAGCCGCACCACTATCTTGCCTTTACCCGCCTCCTTTACAAGCATTTTATTAATTTCCTTTTGTTGTAAGATTCTTTTCCCAACCTGTTTTCCTACGTTAATCTTCTCAGCATTCGGCTTTGCCCAGTCAAGTAGGTTGAAATTAATAAGATGGTCATAGACGATAACATCAGCCATCTCAAGAAGCCTCAACCCCTTTACGGTAATGAGTCCCGGGTCTCCGGGACCTGCTCCTACGATATAGACTTTTCCTATGTCTTTTTTCATCATTTCTTTGAAAATTGGGCCAGTAGTTTTCCGCCTCCGGCATCGATAATCTTTTTTGCCAAGAGCTCACCCAGCATCTCTGCCTCCTCCTTAGGCCCCAGCATCTTTTTCTTAATAACTTTCTTCCCATCAAGCGAAGCCACCAGCCCCTTTAACATGATATCACCTCCATTGACCTCACCATAAGCGGCAGCAGGGGTGTGACAGCTTACACCCAGACTGTGCAGGCAGCTCATCTCGGCCGTGATTACCGAGCTTGACTCCACGTCATTTATGACGGTAAGCTTCTTTTTCAGAGACTTATCTTCTGCCTTTATTTCAATCCCCAGGGCACCCTGTCCAGCAGCGGGAAGACAGACGTCAGGATGGAGGTACTGGGTAATCTTATTCCTTTTTTTCAGACGCTTAAGGGCGGCAGCCGCGAGGACCAGACCTTCAGCAAATCCTTCATTCAACTTTCTGATGCGGGTATCTACATTACCTCTGATTTCTCTGATGGTGAGGTCGCTGCGATAGTGCATAAGCTGTACTCTACGCCGAAGACTGCCTGTTGCGATGGTAGAGTGGGGAGGGAGATTATTAAGACTGGAATACGACTTTGAAACGAACACATCAAAGGGATCCTCGCGCTTGGTAATGGCAGCGATTATTAACCCCGAGGGCAGTTCCATGGGAAGGTCTTTCATGCTGTGAACCGCAAGGTCAATTGCTCCCTCAAGGAGTGCCTTTTCGATCTCTTTAACAAATAACCCCTTTCCCCCCATCTGGGAAATGGATATATTCTTCAGCCGATCTCCCTCAGTTTTTATAGAAACTATTTGAATCTGGCATTTATCATAATGCTCGATCAATCTGTCCTTCACCCAATTAGCCTGAGCAAGGGCAAGAGGACTCCCCCTTGTTCCTATTTTGAGCTTTAGCATATCTATCCGCTAACCCCCAACTGCTTCAGCACACTCCGGCAGGATACCTTCCCACCCTTTTTAAGTTTACTTCTAAGATTCAAAAACAAAAGGTGATCCAGTTTTTCCTTCTTGGCCTTACTGCTTAACGTTTTGTTTTTTAAAATAGCACTCCTTACCTTTGTAATCAGTGTGGTATACTGCTTGTATTCTTTCCCTAATTTCCCTTCCAGTTCTTCTCTTAGTCTTCTGGAAAGCAGCGGTGCTAATCCATCAGTTGAGATACTCACCTTAAGGTGACCCCTTTCTATAAGAGCAGGAGAGATGAAGTCACAATCTTTAGGTGCATCTACCACGTTTACCATAATTTTTCTCTTACGGGCATCCCTGCTAATCTCTCTATTTAGCTTTTCACTACTAGTGGCACAAAAAACCAGGAAGGCCCCTTTGAGGTCAGCAACCCTATATGTTCTCTTATGCCATAAAATCTTCTTCTTTTTTAAAAGACCCTCAATCCTTTTAGTAGCCTTGGGACTTACCACCACTACCTTGCTACCGTAGCGGAGAAGTGTTTTAACCTTCCTCTCTGCAGTCTTTCCTCCTCCCACTACCAGGCATTTCCTACCTTCGATATTCACATGAATGGGATAGAATGAAGTCATCAATTCACCTTCTTTTTCTTTGATGCACTCGTAACAAATCATTTATTAGACGACAGCTTGGCCGCCTGCCCGAGCTGACGCTCGTGTCGGCCAGGGAGCTCAGCCAGGCTTTTTACTAAGTCGTCTTTTTTAAAATAGTTAATGCCTTATCCACTGCCTTTAAAGTCTTGTTAATCTCTCTTTGTGTATGTGCGACAGAAACAAAATTAGTTTCGAATTGAGACGGTGGCAGATAGATTCCTTCCCTCAACATGATACGGAAGTAGCGAGCAAACATTTTAAGATTACATCTTTTTGCCTGCCGATAGCTAGTCACCTTCTTCTTTAAAAAGAAGAGGGTAAACATAGAACCCAGTTGAGAGAGCTGAAGAGGTATCTTGTGGGTGACGGCTCTTTCTTTGATTCCTTCACAAAGGGATTTGGCAGTAGTATCAAGTTGTTTATAAATTCTTTTTGACTGAGAGAGTATTTTGAGATTTTCAATCCCGGCAGTTGTCGCCAGAGGGTTGCCGGAAAGCGTGCCCGCCTGATAGACAGGCCCTTGAGGAGAAACCAGTTCCATGATGTCTGCCCTCCCACCATAGGCACCTATGGGAAGTCCCCCGCCAATAACCTTCCCCAGACAGGTGATATCAGGGATAATGCGATAGAGATGCTGCGCTCCGCCAAAGCGGATTCTAAAACCGGTAATCACCTCGTCAAAGACTAAAAGTGCGTGGTAGCGTTGGGTAACTTCACGCAGGGTTTTAAGAAAACCGGACTCAGGAAGTACCAGGCCCATATTACCGGCAATAGGCTCAACAATAATAGCCGCTATCTCTTTCCCTTTCCGCTCAAATGCCTTAATTACTGCTTCGGAATTATTATAGGGAAGACTGATGGTATCTTTAACTACCGGAGGGGAAATACCGGCACTATCAGGAACACCAAAGGTTGCAGAACCGGAACCGGCTTTTACCAAAAAGCCATCTGCATGACCATGATAGCAGCCAGAAAACTTTATGATCTTTGTCCTTTTTGTGTAAGCACGGGAAAGACGGATGGCGGACATGGTTGCCTCGGTACCTGAATTAACCAATCGCAGCTTTTTCATAGAGGGGAAAGCACGTTTAATAAAGCGGGCAAGGATTAGTTCTAACTCGGTAGTGGCGCCAAAGCTCAATCCCCTCTCTGCCGCCGCCCGGACCTTTTTTACTACCTGGGGATGTGCATGCCCCAAAATGGCCGGTCCCCATGAACCTACATAGTCGATGTACCTGTTTCCATCAACATCGTAAAGGTAAGCCCCTTTTGCCCTGGTGACTATAACCGGACTTCCTCCCACAGCCTTAAAAGCCCTCACGGGACTGTTTACTCCACCGGGAAGGCATTTAAGGGATTGTCTGTAGAGCATCCGGGACTTTTTATGGTTAGAGTGTTGACTCATAAATGTGGTAAGAACTGGTGTGTGGTTTTATAAGGAAGTTTATCTTTTTTACAGCTTGATTGATTAAGTGCTCAGCCTTCAGTGCTTCTTCTTCCTTTTTATCAATGTTCTCTCTAATCACCTGATTAAAATCATCAAGGCCATAGAGTGTAACCCCTTTGAAATCTTTAATGCCAGGATCAACATCCCGGGGAACGGCCATATCAATAAGCAGTAGTTCACTGTCATGTTGTTTTAACGACTCCTTCAGTTCTTCCTT
>JAZFSJ010000343.1:0-4119 GCA_036446115.1 Thermodesulfobacteriota bacterium
TATAAACAGGGGTTTGCCTTCTCAGAGCAAAAAAGATATCAAGAGGCAATTGCCTCTTTAATAAAAGTGTTGGAGGAATATACAGAAAGTGATCTTTCAAAAAAGTGTGCTTACAGTCTTAAGAAAAATCTTTATATGTTGATTGATTCCTATTTCTCAGAAGAGAAATACTATCCTATTCTTGAAGTGTATCGCAAATATAAAGATCCCTACCTTGCCGGCTGTAGGGATACCAAGGCGCTCTTTCAGATGGGAGAGAGCTTTCGCCACGCGGGTTTATACCCTGAGGCTTTGGAGATGTATGGAGGTGCCCGGCGAATCTATCCTCGAAACCACCCGGATGATGAACTCCTTCTTAGAATGGGTGAAGTCTATCTGCTTAAAAAGGAGTATGCCGGGGCGGAGGTAGCGTTTAGGAAGTTGATCAATAATTTCCCTAAGAGCAAGTTCATAAAGCTTGCTTTCCATAATCTGGCAGATACCTATTATGAAAAAGAAAATTATAAGGAAGCCCGCATTGCCTACCTTTCAGCGTTAGAAAAAGACGAAAGAATTCCTCGAGACATTAAAGGGTTTTTCTATTTGGGAAAATGTTATCAGGAGATGGGTAATGACTTCTTAACTATTGGTACCTACAAGAAAGCAATCCAGGTGGCTGAGGATTTAGGAAAGGACCAGGTGGAACAGGAGTTTGTGGTAAAGAGTTATTTTCAACTGGCAGACTACCTCTATCAAAAACAAAAGTATACGGATGCCATCAGGGTTTATACTCAAATAGCTGAAAAGCACCCGGAAGATGATCGTGCTCAATGGGCCTTATATCGTATTGCAGCCAGCTATAGAAAAATGGGCAAGGAAAAGGTTGACATAGCGTTTCTCAAAAAACTCGCTGAAGGAGAAGGTGAAGAGACATTCTGGGAAAAGGTGGTGAGCGACGGTATTAGAAATTTGGAATGGGAAGTGAAAAACCGCGAGCACTTCACCCCTTAATGGCTTGTTGCGCAAATCCCTTTTCGCTTGTCTGAAAACGTTTTAAAGACCGCTCAAAGGAATTTTTGTTTGGGTAACAACCCGTTATGATATAACAATTCCTTACCTTTATTTATCTCCGCGTTCTTTGCGGCCTCCGCGGTGAATAATTACTTTTAACTAACCAGAGAATATTCCTTGGCAATCTGGTCAATCATATGAATCATCTGTCGCCGATTGCAGTTTTTAAGCTGTATTGCCCCTGAAGGACAGGTAGCCGCACAGGCACCACAGGACTCACATACCGCCTCATTGACCACTGCAATCCTCTTTTTGGGATCTACCTCTACCGCCCGGTAGGCACAGATTGACTCACAATATCCACACCCGCTGCATACCTCCTGATCGACACAGGCTACCTGGGGTTCATGCAAAAGCTCCTTTCTGGAAAAGAGCGAGAGGATCTTGCTCGCCGCGCCACTTGCCTGGGAAATGGTATCCGGAATGTCTTTGGGCGCCTGAGCACCACCGCAAAGATATATACCGGCTGTTAACGTTTCAACCGGCCCCAGCTTGGGATGAGCCTCCGCAACGAAACAGTTGGTATCAGTAATGACATTGAGCTTTTTCCCCAGCTCCCGGTTTCCTGCATTCCCTACCACTGCCATCGACAACACCACCATATCGGCACTGATCTCAATCCTTTTGTTGCTCAAGGTATCAACTCCCCACACCTTAATCTTTTCCCCATCACGGAAAATTCTAGATACCCGACCTCGCAAGTAAAGGAGCTTTTCCTCTTCTACTCCATCCTTGATGAACTCTTCATAACCCTTTCCGGTTGCCCGTATATCAATATAAAACATATAGGCCTGTCCCTCAGGAACTGCCCTCTTGTAGAGAATGGCCTGCTTAGCCGTATACATACAACAGATCCTGGAACAATATGGCTTATGGTGTTCCGGGTCTCTTGATCCCACGCACTGGACAAAAACCACTTCTTTGGGAACCTTCCCGTCAGATGGTTTCCTGACCTCGCCACTGGTAGGCCCCTGGGGTGATAAGAGACGCTCAAATTGCAGACCGTCCAGCACATCCGGATCTTTTTCATACTCCTCAATCATTTCTTTAGGATAGAGGTCATAGCCGGTTGCCACCACAATCGCCCCCACCGTAATCTCCTCTATGCTGTCTTCACGGGAGTAATCGATTGCCTTATGAGGACATGCCTCCTTACACGCCTGACATTTTTCTCCCTTAAAAAAGAGGCATGCATCTCTATCAACCACAAACTGATTTGGAACCGCATCGGGATAAGATCGGCAAATCGCCTTCCTGTGGCTTAAGGAACAGTTGAATTCGGAGGGTATTTTTTGAGGACACTTTTCTTCACAAAGTCCACAGGAATCACAAAGCTGGGAATCAACTGAGGTTGCTTTTCTCCTCACTTTAACTTTGAAACTCCCCACATACCCTTCTACCTCTTCCACCTCACTGTAGTTAAAAACCTCAATCAGCGGATGGTTGATAACCTCTTTCATGATAGGACCAATATTACAGGAGACGTTATCCAGGGTAAGCATCAAGCCTGAAAGCTGGCTGACGTGCCCCCCCAGTGAAGGTTCTTTTTCCACCAGATACACCTGATAACCGGAGTTGGCGATATCGAGAGCGGATTGCATCCCGGCAATGCCTCCCCCGATGATCAACACCTTCTTGGTGAGAGGGACTACCATGGGGGTAAGGGCCTCATTTTTTCTCAGTCGCTCAACGGTTGTCTGGATGATGCGGAGCGCCTTTTTGGTTGCTTCTTCCCGATTGCCTGCATGGGGCCAGCTACACCACTCCCTGATATTGGCAATCTCACAATGGTAGGGATTGATCCCCTGAGAAGAGGCAACACCCCGAAAGGTGTTCTCATGCAGGGAGGGGGAACAGTTGCAGTTCACTACCCCATCGAGTGCTTTTTCTTTAATCGCCTTCCGGATAAGATCCTGACCGGGATCGGAACACATATAAATATAGTTCTCTGCGTGCACCACCCCCGGATACTTTTTGATTTCCTCTACTACCTTCTCTACATCTACCGAGGCAGCGATATTTAAACCACAGTGACAGACAAAAACCCCGATCCTTTTTCTTTCCATAGCACTATACAACCACGAAGTTCACGAAGAATCACTAATTAAACAATAAAATTTCTTATATTATATAAACCCTGCCCCCTGTTCCCTTGTAGTATCACACATTCACTATCTCCCCAACCGAAGGAGAAACCTCAATCTCATCCTGAGAAAAGAGGGAGAGCACCTTACCCGCACAACCACAGGACTGGGCAACACACTCCGGGATATCCTTGGGCGACTGACAACATCCAGCCAAAAAGATGCCTGGCACTGAACTCTCATGAGGTCTTAAGCGGGAATGGGCAACCTGCATGAAACCGAACGCGTCGGCCTCAATTCCAAGCTTCTTGGCCATGTGCTTCGCGTCCGGGCGGGGAACCATGGCCATGGCCAGCACCACCAGATCAGCGGCAATCTCCACCCGCTTGCCGGTTAAGGTATCACTTCCCCACACCATAATCTTCTCACCATCCCTGAATATCTTGGACACCCTTCCTCTAATATAGATGAGCCCATCCTCTTCCGTCCCCCGTTGATAGAATTCCTCATACATCTTCCCGTCTGTCCTCACATCCATATAAAAGACGTACACGGTCCCGTCATGGACCGCGTGTTTATAGAGCATCCCCATCTTGCAGCTATACATACAACAAACCCGTGAACAGTAGGGAAGATGGTGTTCAGGATCACGGGAGCCCACGCACTCAACGAAGACTACATCTTTTGGTACCTTTCCATCAGAAGGTCTTATCACCACCCCATCGGTAGGCCCGGAGGGACAGAGAATGCGCTCAAATTGCAGGGGATCCATCACATCAGGATCACTCTCATATTCTCCAATCACATCCTTGGAGAGGAGTTCATAACCGGTAGCAACTACGATGGCCCCCACATTAACGGTCTCATAGTTCTCATCCAAAGTGTGATCGATGGCCCGGGCTTCACAGGCCGCAATACATGACATACACTCACAACACCCTGCACAGCTCAAGCACCGCTTGGCCTCGGCAATAGCTTCTTCCTC
>JAZFSJ010000344.1:0-7341 GCA_036446115.1 Thermodesulfobacteriota bacterium
GCGACAGGGTTCTCCTTTGGAAGTGGTTTCAAAAAGTCTGCATCAACCCAGTTAGGAATGACCTGTATCTTCTCTGGACTCACGCGTTTATCCACCAAATTCTGCTTGAACCCATCACTAATTACAACAATATCTCCTGAGTGGTCATACACCCACTTTTCAAATTTTTTAGCCAACTTTACCGCCAGGGGATTTCGTAACACCCCTGACTCTATTGCCAGATCAGGATGAATGTCCTGGACGTTAAGTAAGACTTTGGCACCTTTTAACTTCTTTGCACACATGCCTGTGATCCCCAGTTGTAGAGGCGGTGAGCGTAAAAATACGACGTCACCTTTATGCATGGTCAAAATATTAAAAATTGACCACATGGTATAGATGTTCCAGGCTATCAGTCTTCCAAGAGGGTGGGCGGTTGCGTTCGTCCAGAACCGCTTGAGAAGAAAACCGTTATTTAATTCCTTGACATATAATCGTCCATGATATTTTTTTCCACGTTGTCTTGGAATCGTCGTTACCACTTCAACCTGGTGCCCTCTTGATGCAAGATATGAGGCAAGCTCACTCATCAAAATCGGTGCGCTTCCGAATTCAGGCAAATAGTACATGGTATGAATGATAATTTTCATCTCACCACGCTCTTCGTGATATTTTTTCTATTCCATAACTGAATGTAACCGATGAGGGGAACTAACATTAACAAATCAACACCGTAAAAAGCCCCAGTTGATTCAACCAAAGTCCGAAAGGTTAAAAAAGCAAGAAAAATGAGTGATTCGATAAGCAAGGCTTGATCACTACCTCGAACATTTCTTACCCTTTTTAAAAGATTATTTCGAATAATAAGGCTCCATATACCAATTAACGCACCGATGAAAAATAAGACACCTACAATCCCGCTTTGTACTAAGGCATGAAAGTAAGAATTGTGCATATGTTGAAACTTCAGCATAATCCTATCGGCATGAAACCCACAGCCAAAAATAGGAGACTGAGCAAGAAGTTCAATCCCTTTTCGCCAGACGTGTTCGCGTCCTGTTAAAAAGAAAAGTTCTTCAATTTGCCCCCGGGCTCGTAATTGAAAGCCGGACAGCCAGATGAGATAGGCAAGAATTGGCCCTGTAAAAATAAATCGCCAGTCCATGCCCTTAAGGTAGACAATGAGGATGCCGGCTATCGCTAATCCAACGAGAGATGATCGGGATTGGGTTTGCAAAAGGAGATATAATGCGGGCACAAGGAGTATCAGCCAAAACCAACGCTGGCCTTTTGTCTGAGCTGTCAGACGCACAAAGGATATAATAGTAACCAACAGCGCAAATCGCCCAACCCCATTGGCCCTGATAATTCCCATATCAAAGGGTAACAAATAGATCTGATTTCTGACCAAACCAAAGCGAAGCGCTTCCGGTAGCACCGCACACATCACGATAATAGCAAGCAAATAGTTAAAATATATTATCCTACGAAGATTATCTAATGAATTATTTTTTGTTGAAATTACCCAGACAGCCAGTAGTGGTGACAAGTAGAGTGCACCCCAGTATAACGCCCTAAGATTATCAGGTGAAAAAAATGATGCTGCGATACCCACAATACAATACCCAAAGAGCAGTCCCAGCGGGGTTTTAAAAGGTGTGAGTAATTTTGACCGCGAAAACATAATCCACATTATGCACAGGTATATCGCAAGAAGAGGGAGGAGCGCACGGGCCCCCTGCAAGAAGGAAAAGGGATCTTCTAACCATTGTGAAGAACGGAGGTTATAAAAACCTGAGTACATTGCTGCCCATACCAGAAGCCAGAGAATGAGTGAGAGGTTCATAGTGTGCTTTTAAAAAAAGGGTTCTAGGATTCAAGGATTCTAGGGTTCAAGTGAACCATTAAATACACAAGTCATAGGGCTCAAGGGTTCAAGTGTTCAGGATTTGCTTTCTAAGCTTTTAATAAGTGCTTTGAGCATCCTCTCAACCTCGCTTACAGTGCCTTGAAGGTTATTTAAATCTTCCTTAGCAATGTAATTTAAATCACCTGCTAACAAGATCTGCGTCTCTAACTCGCAATGTGACCCATATGCGATATATAATGCCTGTATGTATTCTGGCGTTGTCTTTCTTCCATATCCCTCTGCTATGTTTGATGGTACTGATAGTGCAGATCGCCTCATCTGTGATGTTAACCCATATTTCTCCTCTTGCGGGAAGCTTTTTGTAATCTTATAAATATCAATACATAACTGATAAGATCTTTGCCAAACTTTTAATTCTTTATAGTTTTTGAGCACCTGACCCCTCGAAACCTTGATCCCTCGAATCCTTGGTTCCTTGAATCCTCTCTTATCCTTGACCCCTTGAATCCTCTATTTTAGCACTTCCTTGTAAATCTCTTGCATCCGTTCCCCTAATCGGTCCCAGAGATAAAATTCCTCAGCTCGTTTACGGGCGGCCCTTCCCATTTTCATACGCAAATCCTTGTCCACATACAACTTCTCCAACGCGTGTACCATTTCATTGGTGACAAACTCAGGATCTTTAGGGGCAATCTTAATCCCCCACTCTTTCTGAATATGAAATCCTGGTCCACCGGTATCCAAACATACAACCGGAATACCGCTCGCCATCGCCTCTACCACAACCGCACCACCTCCATCACGGAAACTGGGAAAGAGAAATACATCGGATTCACGCATTCTGGCACGCAACTCTTTTCTCGATACCCATTTAGTGAAAGTTATTTTATCCTTTGTGTTTAAAGCGTGAACCAATTGGTGTAGCTTTGCTTCTTCCGGTCCTTGACCAACAATTTCAAAAATGGCATTGGGAACATTTTGTGCGAATGTGTTAAATGCTCGTATTGCAATATCAAATCCTTTGAGGCGGTGGAACCTGCCAGCAGTTAATATAAGAAATGTACCATTAGCATTGTGTTTACATGAGTTGTCATCAAGGTTTTCTTGGGTAATGCCATTCACGGGAAAGAAATGTACTTTACCTAAAAATCGTTTTGGCATTTTTGCCCTGGTCTCATAGTTACATACCAGAATTGCTTTTGCCTTTTTGAGACACTGCTTTCGAGAAAAGAGGAGAGTTCTGCCAATCCATTGGCCGAAAGTCCTCCCTCGTTCTCGCAATTTTCCCGCCAATGTGTATTCACTAAAAAGACCCTGTGGTGTTCTCTGGCCACCTCCTACCGGTCCCCAGATAAAAGGAACAGGCAAAAATGCACCGATAAAACTTGGGATCCAGTCATTTCCAAAGGTTAAGTGGTGTGCCACCTCAAATTGAAGTTTTCGATGTAACCTTTTCGCAACTCGCCACGCCAATATTTGCCAAAGATAATAGTAAATTCTCTGACCAAATTCTAACTTATAGAGCACCCTCAACCAGGAGGGTAGCTGTATAAAATGAAAGCTGACCTCTGGAAGCGCTCCCTTCGCTAAGGCTTTCTCAACCCCCTCACGGTTATAACTACGGGTTATCACGCACAGGTCATGAAATCGGTTTAGTTGCTCCACTAACCTCCAGCCTGTCATATCCTCTCCAGGGTGTGACTGCAAAGACCCAATCGGATTACAGGCATAAGCTGAGACCAATACCCTTAGTCTTTTCATAGAGAAGATTTATCCCTTATAGCAAAATAAATGAGATGTTTCACCACGAGGGTGGTCCTCAATCTGACCAAAACCATAGGATTTGAGTAATGTGATAACCATTTGTGCATTTATTTCCTTTGGAAGCAGATGGGGATGGATCTCACAACACACCATTTGACATGTTCTATCACTCAGGGTTTTCTGTAATCCCCTAATCACTGAAAATTCATAGCCTTCTACGTCAATCTTTACAACCTTGGGTATGGGCAGTTTTTTTATTTGTACCAAATGATCTCCGGGTACAATCTCTATGTTTTCACCACGAGTAACTTCGCCGTATCCTGCAAGGTTAAATGATCCAAATCCTCCCCCGTAGCTATATAGACGGGCTTCTTCAAAACAGTCACCAAGAGCTGAGTTTATTGGTAGTACATTCTTTAAGCCATTAAGGCTAATGTTGGCTTTAAGTGTCGCATAACTCTCAGCCTCGGGCTCAAATGCAATGATAGCGCCTTTTTCTCCCACCATTTTTGCCATGAAAATGGTATGAGTTCCAAGGCTGGCGCCAATATCATACGCAACATCTCCCTGAAGGAGTGCGTGCAAAAGTTTTGTCAAAACAAAGTGTTCACCTATTCCCTTCTCTACTACGGCTTCTAATATTCGGAGTTCTAGAGGGCTGTTCACATAAAACTGTGCGTTATTTTTACCAAAAGACAAAGACTTCTTACTTCCCTTAGACCAGGCTACCCGGCAATAGAGGTCCCTTAGAAATCGGTTTATACGAAGCAGACGTGCTACCTTTACTGGAATAGGGTGGTAGGTAAGATGTCTCATCCATTCTGGTAGGTCCATCGTTCATCCTAGTAATAGAATAATTATTCGAGACAGTTTCCTTTTTTATAGTGTGAGGCAGTTTAGTTCTTTTTAAGTGGTAATAGTGCTTGTGCCATACCCATAACATTTCCTAAAGACCTCTTACAATAGCTGGCTTCCCGTTCCCGAATAGCGAGACTAAGACTTATGCACATCCTTGTAATGAGCGCCAAATAGCATTTTGCTGGTGAAAATTCTTGATGCTTTCTTATAAAATGAATACGGTTTTTAACTTCCCGTTTCCCAAATATATAACCGTTATCTCTCTCAGTCGATGACGGATAATGGTAGTAGTGGGCATCTGCTACCACTACAAGCTGATGCTTTTTGACTGCCTGATAGCTGAAATCCAGATCTTCTAAATAACTGTACCCGTCGAACCACTCGTCAAATTGAAACTCCTCAAATATTTTTCTGCACCATGTAACGGCAGTTGTTGGCAACCACTGCACAAAGGTCGTCTCCGGGACATAACCGATCATGGTGTGAAAACCCGAAGGAAGAACTTTTCCTCCCTCCATGCTGTATAAGCCTAGTTTTTCAGTTAATGGTAAAGATTTAAGCCAGGTTCCATAGAGTTGCGGATGGTTGACCATATTAAAGGCAGCTCCCCCAACATTTTCTGGGGATTTTTCCCAAAATTCTACCATTTTTTGCAGTGCATCGGGTTCTAATACAATATCATCATCTAGAAAACCGATAAGGGTTATTTCTGAATTAATTGAGGTTAGTCCCCTATTCCTTTGCCGTGTTGCTGAAGGAGGAACACATCGCACATATGTTATGGGCATAGTGGTGAATTCTTTCACTACTTTATCAACTAGTTGGGTGCCACCATCTACAATAATGACCTGGTCGGGGCAATAGGATTGAGCCTCAAGGCTTCCCAGCATACGACGAAGGTCAGTCGGTCGGTCTTTGGTGGCTACTATAAAGGCAATTTTATGCTCAATCTTTGTCATTTTCTTTCAGGTGTTTGTCAGAAGAGTCGTGAATATATTATCCATTGATACTCGATTGTCCGTAAGAAAATCTTTTATAGTGGTATTCTGGAACTTTATCGAATAACCATTCTTCGCTGTAGCAGTTGCGTATCTGATTTCAAACCCTATGGAAGCCAAATAATCCATCGTGGATGCGAGAGAGTGGTCAGTAAGGTCTTCGATATATCGTGGATGAAATTCGATAAAGAGCTTAAGAGGCTTTGCCATGCGCAAAATCTTTTGCATTCCCGCAAGTGCCTTGACTTCATATCCTTCAATATCCATACGAATAAAATTGATGTCTGAAGGATCTACATTATGTTCGTCAACGAAATCATCCACACGGTACACTTTAATGTTGATAACCGAATCCTCATTCTTAGTGCGCATCGGCCGCAATAAATTGTGAAGGTTACTATGCTCCGAGACGTATAGAGGTGCCATACCTGTTTGGTCACTCACCCCTGCTTGGAACACATCTATATGGTGGTAACCGTTCACTTTAATATTCCGGTGTAGTAAATCAACGTTGCGCGGTTCGGGCTCGATAGCGTACACATGTCCAGTTTCAGTCACTGCGCGGGCTTCCATCATAGCGTAGTAACCGATATTTGCACCTATATCGATTACGGTCATCCCTGGCTGTAAGGCCTTTTGTATCATCCTCGTTTCTTCTCTTTCCCGCATTCCACGAATGATAAGGTCCCGAGAGACTCCTGGATCGTCAATTGCTAAATACATTTTGCTACCCTGCACATCTCTCAAATAATATCCTTCAGGTTGTCTCCATTTCAAAAACTGGTAGTGTACACTACCGATAAGCTCACGCTGAACAGTCATTCCAGCTTCGATAATACCTTCGTCTAGAGCTATTTCAGACACGCGCCGGATGTGTGGCATAATCCGCATGAGTAATTACTCCATACTCTCTATGACCTGAAAATCACAAGGAATCAGTTAATCATGTTCTCAACACTATCCACTGTATCCCTCTTGAAAAAATTGACGAGTCACTTCCTTAATTTCTGACATAAATTGTTGGGTGGAAAATTTTTTAGATTGTGTGGCAAGGTGCTCCCTAAGCTCGGTCTGCAATGTAGTGCTTTTAAGAACTTTATCAATTTTATGTACTGCATCCTCAGCACTGTCATAGATAAGCGCAGGGTGATTTACTATTTCCACCTGACCTCCGCCATTAGGTACCCACACGATGCACCCTGCTTTTACCATTTCTGCTACGGCGATGCCAAAGGCCTCATTTTTACAATTAGAAATACCAAATTTGTGCTGAGCAATAATCTCTTGCTTCTTGGCACCAAATATTTTCCCTTCCATAAAAGCCCACTCCCTTTTTTCATCACAGAGTCGCTGTATGGTACTTATATACGGTGAGTTATCTATCCCTCCGAAGATGTGGAGATGAGTATCTTGCCCTGTCTTTCTTACCTTATTTAGAATATCTATAATTATGTCGATTCCTTTTTCAGGAACCAACCTTCCGATGCACACAAAACCATTTTCTCTTTTATCCCAAGGGATATGAGGAAATCTGCCAACCACAGGGGGATAGATAGTCCGGGTTTCTATTCCGTACACCTCTTTCATTATTTTTCTCGTCCACTCAGAATTTGCAATAGTTATATTCCTTTTCCATCCATCTTTAGATATACCGGCAAGACTCTCACCGAGTTTCAAATACATCCATCTCAAAGGGGATTTTTGATAAAAAATCCCTTTTACTCCTTTGGGAGCAGGGTGGAACGCTCGGCGAAGTCTGTCATCAAATGAGAAATCAGCAATAAATTGGATCCCTTTTCTTCCTAAATCCATTACATCGTAGGTAGAAATCATAAGATCAAATTCAAAAGCTTTCTTCTTGCAGAATCTTGC
>JAZFSJ010000345.1:0-4805 GCA_036446115.1 Thermodesulfobacteriota bacterium
TTATCAGCTATCAGTAACCAGTTGTAATCCCGGATATGACTTGATAGAAGTTTAGGGGACTTTCTTAAGGTTATGGCTAAAGTGAAAAGCCACCTGCAAAGCGGGTGGCTTTATTGTTTGCTTTAAAAACTCCGTACTTCACACGGATTCCCAAAAGGACATTGTGATAAAAACTCTCTATTCTTCTCCTGCAACAATCAATGGCAAAATACCATCAATTAGTGTTCTCACTTCTTCTCTAAATATCTATTACCTTACATCTCAATCACTTAGCTTCCCAAACGGCATGTTTTATCCCTTTGATAGTGTGGTGGTAGACCATCCTGGTAGGAGTGATTCGGATCAGCCTCAAAATTCCTTTTGGAATCTTGATGGAACCCCCTGCTGCCTTCTCCATATCCTTGAGAATGGAACTGATGACTTCCATACCTTGGGCAAATTCAGGGGTTTCGTCGTCAAACACTTCGGCAATACCCCATATATTAATGCCCCTGGTCTTCATAGCCTTGGACCCGGTCCCGATCCCAACACCAACCCGGTTGTTCTCTCTGAGGTTCTTGAATTTGTCCCCACCCTCGCTGAAGATATAAATAGTAAGACCATCGTTAACATAGTCGACCACTGAGACCCGTGGCCATCCATCCTTCCCACAGGTTGCCAGTGAACAGGGCTGTTTCTTGCTCAGGTAGTCGATGATCTCCTTCTCAAGTTCCTCCCTTGAAAGATGCTTCCTCTCTATTCCCATTCTTTTCAGGGCCTGATCATACATCTTATCCCGTTCCTCATAAGTTATTTCATGAACTGCCATATCAAATCTCCCATGCATTTTGGTCCAATTTGTTAATTATCAACGGCTTTTTTTCCTAAATCCCTTTTCGCTTGTCTGAAAACGTTTTTTGATAAATCTATGGCGTGCTCCAGGAGATTTCAAAACGCACCCTTTTAAAATCAAACAGTTGAAATTTTTTATATTCCTCTTCACTAAGATTTATTAGCACAAAATATTTATTCTTGTTAGCTCCCCAGTAGCAATGCTGGGGGGTTATAATTTTAAAGTAGTATTACTAATACCACATACCATATATTGTGGTGGTGATTCTATTACGAATAGTTTGAACTACTCCCAATTCAGGAAGCCCAAATAGTTAACACTACCAAAAGTAACATGCGATAAATTTCAGCTGAAGGTGACTTTGACTTTTGGCAAGAAGGTTAAACTTTTTTGGTCATTCTTGACACCACCATATTTTGTGGTCAGAGTCTCTCACGGAAGGTTTTCATATTATTAGATTACTTGCGTCAACAGAAAGAAGGATAATGTTTTACTCAAAATAGTTGTAGATAAAATTCATGCTAAGTTAGTTGTGCACCTATTCAACTAAGCCCCCCTTTTCTTTTAATAGTTGTTGGGGTCCCTGGCTATTGACTCAGCTGGGATGAGAGTTGGTTGAACAGTTACTCACCCATCCCCCAGTGTTTCTGCCAGTATTCATACTCATAGGGTGCAGTGTCCTTCTGACTCTCCACAAGCCAACGCATCATCTCAAATGCCATCTTATGTTGTTCCTCTTGCTCGGGAAAACGCTGCCCTGTTTTTATAGCTTCCACAAGCCTGCGTCCCAGGTCTTTAGCATTCTCTAGCGTCTTCGCACGCTCATCCAAAATGTTCATCTGCTCACTTGCAACGACAAGGCTTCCAACTTTCCAACACCCCATGGTACCAGTCACATGCAACAAGTAGTCTTCCACCTGCTGGTACATAGGACCGCCAGATGCAACCACAACTGCACCGTATTTCCCGTACATCGCTTGGCAGTGGAACAGTATGCTGAAGCTGCGGTCAAGCAATGCCTTGATATTGGCACTCACATTAGAGATGTAGTTGGGGCTTGCAAGTACCAGCCCATCTGCCTTTATCATAGCATCCCTGATCTTTGGATAGTCATCGTTGATGACACATTGGCCCGTCTTCTGGCATGTGTGGCAACTCTTGCATGGATTGATCGTTAGCTTGGTTAGCAGAAGAGTTTCGACTTCCGCACCCGCTTTGCGGGCGCCCTCCACGACACCTGTGAGTGTCTGTCCAGTAGAGCCGGTGGCCCCGGTTCCGCTGCCGTTGATCGCAACAATTTTCATTTCATGTCCTCCCTGTTTGGATCCCTAACAAAGGCACACAAAACGATAAGTTAATTGTTATTTAGTGGATAACTGATAGCAACTTACTTTCTATCTGGGTAAGCATAGGGAAATTACTCTTTTGTGTCAACCGAAAGGTTATCGCAATACGTGTAACTGGATTCGATGTATCCTTTTGGAGTTTTAGGGAAGAAATAGAATAGATTTTCAGATTTGATAAACATTTTAAAAGGCAGGGTTTCGGCTCTGCCTTTTTCTTTGGTACACCATATATTGTATGTCGGGAATCATGCCAAAAAGTGTGACATCCTACCATTAGTATGTGTTCGAAATATCACTTAATCGCACTTAACACTACTATATCAAACACACACACCAAAATTCTAAAAAGCAGGGTTTAATAAGACGGCGGGAACATGCTATTTTTCAATTTCTCTTACTCCTTTAAAACCTCCCCATACTGCTTCCATAATCGTGCTTGGTTCCGTGCAGTCACCAATGCTGATAACATTACCGACATTTTTAAGCGACTCACTAAGTTCATTTTTCGGCAATAAACGACCTGCAAAAACAAGACTGTCCATCAAAATCTTCTTCTCCCCACCTTTCTGTTCGGCCACAACGCCTCCATTCTCCAACCTCACAGGGATCGTACCTCGATGCACAGTGATATTAGGAGTTTCCTTTATTATCTTAAGAAGCATGAAGCGGTTATTGTGGTCTATGGTATCCATATCAAGATCATCGGCATCCATTCGAGCGCAAAGGTCAACCTGCTTGCCCTGGCGCGCCAGATAAACTGCGGTTTCACAGCCGATAACACCACCACCCATGATAAGTATTCTTTCTCCCTGCGGCTCTATGCCACTCATCACCTGGATAGCTGTCAGCACATTGTCACCGTCAAACGTGGGGGGTTCCATTTGCGCACCGGTAGCAATTATCACATAATCCGCACCGAAGTTCTGGATATCCTCGGCAGTGGCCTTTTTATTAAACGCAACATCGATCGGCAAACGCTGCACCAGGTTATTAAGGTAATTTATATAGTCTGAAATATCACGCTTGAAGTCAGGCTTTGCAGCCAGCCAGAGATTTCCACCCAGCCGGTCAGATGCCTCCCACAGGGTAACCTCAAAACCCCGTTCGGCACCCACCCGGGCTGCTTCAATACCAGCAGGTCCGCCACCTACTACCAAGAGAGACCGTTTCTCCTTCAGCGGCACAAGCTGCCACTCGGTTTCGTGCCCGCAGGTGGGGTTCAGCGAGCAGCTTGTCGGCTCTCCGACGATCATTTGCCACATGCACCCCTCATGACATCCAATACAGGGACGTATCTCAGTGGTTTTGCCGCTTTGAACTTTATTTACCCATTCCGGCTCTGCCAGCAGCCCCCTGCCGATGACGATAAAGTCAGCCTTGCCGTCAGCCAGTACTTTTTCAGCTACCTCCGGGTATTGCAAACGTCCTACTGTAAGAATCGGAAGCGTGCTGATCTTTTTGACCTTTTCGGCCAGGTCAACCATGCAGCCAGGAGGCTGATACTGGGGCGGATGCGGCCACCAGCCTGTCTCGTAGCATCCGGCGTCAACATGGAGTGCGGCAACCCCCATTTTCTCCAGTTCACCGGCGATCCAGAGGCCTTCTTCCACTTCTCTTCCTCCTTCCAGATAGTGGGTAATACCAAAGCGGTAAATAATGGGGAAATCATCACCGGCTTCGCGCTTGATTGCCTCAATGGCTTCACGGGCAAAGGTGAGCCGCTTTTCCCTGGAACCTCCGTAGCGGTCATCACGCCGGTTCCAAAGGCCGGTCATAAACTGGTCCATAAAATAGCCCTCGTGGCCGTGCAGTTCAACACAGTCTGCTCCGGCTTCGCGGCAGCGCATCGCGGCGTAGCCGAAAGATTTGGTAAGCGCCTCTACTTCTTCAGTGGTTACAGCCCTGCTATTCAGATCAGCGTAATCAGGAACATAATAATTCGTGTTTTCCGAGGCTGAAACCGGTTTCACATCATCGGGTACTATGAAGGGTGGGACAACCCGGCCAAACCCGGCAGTCAGTTGAACGCTCAGCCTGCAATCATATGAATGAAGCGTTTCTGCAAGTCGGCGCACCGCAGCCTGATGCTTGTCATTTGCCATGCTAAACAATTCCTTTGCGCAGGGCTCCAGATCCTTAGAAACAAATACCATTTCGGTCGTAATCATGCCCGTACCGCCGGCGGCCCTGGCTCCATAATAGGCCCTTATACGCTCACCCCAGTATTCTCCGTCATGATCACACGTCCCGCGAGCACCCATCGGCGCCATAATGATACGGTTCTTGATCTCCACATTTCCGATACGACCTGGTTCCAACAATTTCATTCTGTATCCTCCTTATCCGTTGTATACTATTACAAGTTTTTAGGAGGTAACAATATAGAAAAAATTCAATTGTATGTCAACGTTTTAGATCGGGTGCAGAGATGTTCAGGAACGCTTCGAGGATGAATAATCATGTGCCTCCTCTCCTTAAATTCCTTGACACCCCCCTGAATATAATAATACTATAATTGTGTATTTAAACTTTTTATACCACCACCAATACTGAAGGAAGTACATCATGAACATTCAAATCATTTATTATTCCAAATATGGTTCTACCAGGGAAATTGCCCAGGCCAT
>JAZFSJ010000346.1:0-4446 GCA_036446115.1 Thermodesulfobacteriota bacterium
TACAGTTGACAAAAATGGAGGAGGTGTACAAAAGGCTTCAAGAATTTAGGACATAAAAGGTTCAGCGGCTCCATAGGATACGTAGTATCAGTATATTATCCCAGAATTTGCAGTAGCCATCTACTGCAGCTTGAAAATCCTTGCTATAACGCTTGTTTCACAATTTTGTTCCTCAACATATCTATTGATATGCCTGCGTCGCAAAATAGTTCCAACTGCGCGTTTCGCTGCGATTTTCTTCGCTTCGCTACGATACCTACTGCAAAATCTGGGATTATAGGAAAACGTCTTTATTGTTTTGAAAATCGGTGTCTGTCTGACTAATAAGTGTTTCTATGCGCGCTTCATCAACACCGAGAATTTTTGCAGATGCTGATTCGGCTAAGTTAAGCCCGTTCGCTGGTTGTTTATAACCTATTCCAAGTTTTATGCAGATAAGGTCTGACAAGTTGATCACTGCTGCAGCCCTGAGTTCGACTTGTGGTGTTTTCTCCTGAGAATCCAGATCATGGTGTATACGGATGACCTCAGTGAGAATTTCAGGCAGGTTCCATTTGTTGATGAGCAGGGAACCTACCTCAGCGTGGGTGTAATCGTAAATCTCCTTTTCAACTTCAACGAAACTCTTTCCTCCTTCGTGTACTTCCTGAAATACCTGACTGTATTTCTTGGAATCCTTATTGTTAAGAAGTGTTTTTCCGATATCATGCATCAGGCCACCTGTGAAAATCTCATCAGCTTTAAATCCTCCTAGTGCATTTGCTACCGTCTGGGCGGCGATGGAAGCACCTACCGAATGTTCCCACAGTAGTTTCTCTGCCTCTCCAAAAGTCTTATAGATATCTTTAGTTGAAACGGCTATTACTATACTTTTCAGCGAGGCAAATCCTATGCGAGACATAGCCATGCTTAAGCTCTTGATCTCTCGCTGACAGTAGTACATGGCAGAATTGGCTATTTTGAGAAGCCTGGCAGAAAGGGCCTGATCTGCGGAGATGAGATTGTTTAGATCATTGATGTTGGTGTTGGGATTGGACAGAGCTTTAACAACTTTTTTAGCTACGGTTGGAATAGTTGGTAGGTCTGCCGCCTCCATTACAATCTTTTTTAAATCTCCAGACATGGTTCCTTGCCTCCGCTAAAAGATAAAAAAGTATTTTTTATTATCCAAGTACAACAGTTTTTTTAAGCACTTCTTCCACAGTAGTTACCCCTTCAAGCACTTTTCGTAACCCCTCTTGTCGTAAGTTCAACATTCCTTTTTCTTTGGCAACATCTCGTAGCATAACCTCTGAAAATTTAGGTGAGTTAATCACTTCTCTGATCTCATCGTCTAAGACCAGAATCTCGTAAACGGCAACCCTTCCCTTGAATCCGGTTCCAGAACAACTATCACAGCCTTTTCCCCAATAGAGCTCAACACCGTCTAATTGTGAAGGGTCAATCCCCACTTCTTTTAATGCCTGGGGATCAGGGTTTTCTTGTGGCATTTTACATTTATCACAAATACGCCTGAGTAACCTCTGAGCAACTACTACGGTGATAGCTGATGATATGAGAAAAGGTTTGACGCCGATATCCAGCATTCTTCCAATGGTAGAAGGGCAGTCATTGGTGTGGACGGTACTTAAGACGAAGTGACCCGTAAGTGCGGCCTTGATTGCTATCTCTGCTGTTTCCAGATCACGAATCTCACCTACCATGATGATATCGGGATCTTGTCTTAAGAATGCCCTCAAGGCACTGGCAAAGGTAAGACCCACCTCTTCTTTGACCTGAACCTGATTAATACCAGTAAAGTTGTATTCAACCGGGTCTTCAGCGGTAAGAATCTTTTTACTAGTGGTGTTTAGCTTGTTAAGTGCGGAATAGAGGGTGGTGGTTTTTCCACTTCCGGTTGGTCCCGTAACCAGAGCCATCCCATAGGGTTTAATTATAGATGATTCAAAATTCTTTAACCCTTCAGGAGTGAATCCGAGTTTGGTCATATCTACTTGAAGGTTTGATTTATCGAGAAGACGCATGACTACCCCTTCACCAAAAACTGTGGGAAGGGTATTAACCCTTATGTCAATAGACCGGGACTTTCCCAATTTTAGTTTAATTCTACCGTCCTGGGGTATCCTTCTCTCGGCAATGTCTAAATTTGATAGAATTTTTATCCTGGAGGTTACGGCTTCTTTAATAGTGGGGGGTAAACTCATGGCTCTGTAAAGCTCGCCATCTAAACGATACCTTACGTAATAGACCTTTTCGAAGGGTTCAATATGGACATCACTTGCACCCATCTTAATAGCCTTGGTGAGGATGGACTGAACCAATTTGACAATAGGTGTATCAGCCGCGGAATAGAGCTCTTCTTCTTGCATTTCTTCTTCAACACCAATGCCGAATTCATCAACTGCATCAGATAAGAGCTTCCCATAGTCTTCAATCTCCTCAACTTTTAGTTCCTCTTCTTCTAACTCTAAAGCACCGGCAGTGAAGCTTCTGTACTCTTTCTCGTCGATCTTGTAGTATTTTTTGTAGGCATCAATAATACTTTCTTCTGTAGCAAGGGAGGCTTTGATAGAGAGGTTGGTTTTAAACTGGATGTCTTCGATTCCATAGCTGTCACTGGGATCGGCCATAGCAACAACGAGAGTGGTATCTTTAAATTCAATAGGGAGAGCAAGGTGTTTTTTTGCTAAGTCATAGGGAATTTGCTTTATCACCTTCTCCGGAATTTCGTAATCTTTGATATTAATGACAGGAAGGTTTAATTGTCTGGCGAGAGATTCTGCTATGGTCTTGTTTTCTACGTACCCCAGTTTAACCAAAATGCGTCCCAGACGGGCAGTAACCTTTTCCTGGATTCTTAAGGCCTCGTTCAGCTGGGTTTGGGTAATCAAACCTTCCTTTAGAAGGATTTGACCAAGCTTCTGGCTTCCCCCCTTACCTTTTTCTGCCCGCTTGAGGGTTCCGGAGAGACTGGAGTCTCTGTCGCCCGCTGGTTTGTTAGGGGCGGGTCTTCCTGTTGGCCCCGGTTTTTCTTTTGTTGCTGTTTGTTTCATTAATACCCCAGAGAAGTTCTGCTTCTAAATTGCATTTTATGTTTTATTACGATCTATTTGAGAACTCAAACGATTGCTATAATGCCTTTTGGGAAAAGGGAATAGGCCCTTATTAGTAATGGTTTTTTCATTTGCTGCTTTGGGGGCATGAGTGTAATTGAGCACCTTTCGTGTTATATTACATATGCGTAAAATCTCTTCATGGATAATTGCTAAATCCTTTTTCAGCGGATCGAGAGGATTTAGCTTTTTGAGTAAGAGGGAAGTGTATCCCAGAATAACAGTCAGGGGTGTGTTGATTTCGTGACTGAGATCGGCTGTGAGCTTTCCTAAAATTGTAAGCTTGCTTTCATATGAAAGCTTTTTGTTAATCTTCTTCAATTCTCCGAGGAGGCTCTTTAGTTGTGTAGTTTTTAAAGTGGATTCGGTAATATCTTGCATGATGATAATAGAACCTGTATAGCTACCATCTTCGACTAGCTTAATAAAAGTAGTATTAATCATTTTGCCATTTAAAGGCAAAGTGATTTCTTGACTGAAAGGTTGAGTATCAGAAGCAATTTGATGGAATATCTTTTTAATCCGCGAGCGGGTGTGATTACTTAGGAACTGCATTGCATTATTGCCGAGTATCTTGCTTTTTGGCTTTTTGAGTAATGTATAAGTAGCCGGGTTGATGTAGGTAATAGTAAAGTCGGTATCCATGGTTATGATACCTTCCTTTATTTTATTTAATGCGACAGCGCAGTGATTTTTTAATTTCATCCTGGTGACACCGATTAATAATTTTTTATAATAGATCTATCTTCCCTTAACTCGGCAAACTTATTATGCGGGTGATAGTAGCGTGCTATAGCCTTCTTGATTTCTGATTCTCTTGCGGCAAATGGGATAACACAAAGTCCGGTTATAAATTCGATAGTGTTGATGGTAGGGGCATCCGTTGGATCTGAAAAAGCTATGCTTATATCCTTTTCCGTTTTAAATATGGGAATAAGGGTAAATCTTTGAGATATTTCAAAGGGTACCAGTTTGATGGCATCACGATCGATTTCCAGTTTGTCGAAATGAATGAATGGAAGATTGTACTGTTGGGATACAAAGTGGGCCAGGGTTTCCTGGGCAATATATCCCATTTTTATAAGACAGCGTCCTATACTCTCCTCATTGTTTTGCAATGATTTTTGAGCCTTTTCGTGTTGCTCTTTGCTGATCAGTCCCGCCTCTATCAGTAATTGATGTAACTCTACATGCATAATTTATCCCAAAGATATATTTAATGTCCTCTCACTGGTATAGCAAGCACTATACCAATTGCGGTGTTAACAGGATAATTTTGGTATTGTTGAGAATTTACAAAAGGTTGGAAGCGGTAGGTGTTGACGTAGTAAAA
>JAZFSJ010000347.1:0-2417 GCA_036446115.1 Thermodesulfobacteriota bacterium
ATAGCCTTCTCTATTTTCCTGGCAAGCTCAAAAATAGCTTTCTTTGATTCAACTGTTTCGGGGATGGTGAGGATGGAAATATAGTAACGATCCTTCCAGAAAAGCAGCAGGCCCGCTGCATACTGGGAACCCTGGCCAAAAGTGGTGTCCTCTTCTTCCCTTGCATGAGAAAAAACACCGTAGGCATTTTGGGAGTCTCCCATATCAAAGACATCCACCACCATATCGGGTTGCCCTGATTTCACATAGGTCCGGTTAACAACATTTTGAAAACCGTAGGACAGATACAGTTCCGCCCCGCCATCAATATAATCATACAGATTATTCCGATTGTAGATTTGGTCCTTTGCTGCAACCTTCCAGCCTTGAATTGTATCTGGCAGTGACAAAGCAAAATCGGTTTTAACCTTTCCCATACAGATGGCTCCACACAGTACTACTACAAGAAAAAAAAGGGCTGCGACATAGTTGAATAGTTTCATAGCACATCTAAGAGGAGGGAATTCTCACAGATTATCATTAGGAGTAAACGCCAGTGCTGTTTTAGAATAATTTAACTTGACATTTAAATTTACTATACGTTAGATAAACTATAGTAGTCAAGATTTTATAACAGGCACAGGTCTCGGCAGAAAAAGTTTTTTTCCAAACACCTGAATACCATTGCTTAAGGAAAAATAGCTTGTTGTTCATTGCTTGTTTTTCGTTACTCACTACACGCAACCTAAAACCACCGATTGCTCTCTTCTCCTATTAGAAAATTCAATAATCAATCTTTTTCTACCACTCTAACCAGGAAAGGGAGGTTTTAAATGTCCCCAGAAAGTAAAGGAATCTGGAAGTATTGCTACTGGCTGGATGATGAAGGGCTATCACAGCTAAAAGAGCAGATGGAAGAGAAAGGCACTACCATGGTTCAGGCTGAAAAGAATCCCTGTGAGGCACTGAAAGGTGAGATAGGATATGCCACACCTCATACCTGGGATGTCATCTGCACACATGATGCGTCCCCCTGGTATCGTGCTTCGAAGCATGCAGGAAAACACCTTGTTGTTTCTTCATTTCCTCTTCCTGAAAAATACAGACCTTTTCTCGAAACCACTATCGAACATTCAACATTTGAACCTGCTGGGTTTCCTTCAAGGGAAGATTTGATTGAACTGGCAAAAGATGAAACCTACCTCCTCCTTAAGCTCGATGGCTGGGGAGAGTTCCCCGAAGAAATGGGAGAAGCTATCGTAAATGGTCTCGGCAAGATGGCAGGAAAACCTTTTGGAACATTCGAAGATATTTTAACCACGTGGGATGCAGTCCATTCCAACTTTGTTAATCCTAAACACAGAGCTGGGAAGGATTTCATGAATGCCCCCTACTCTATTTCCGATAGTATCACTATCGGCACCTGCTGTGTAGAACTTTTCAATCTCCTTGATTCAAAAGAAGATGCCATGCTGGTGAGACCCTGCATCGGCAGTGTTATCGTAAAGGTTCTGGATAAAGATCGCTATTATTTTGTCCGTGTGGCAAAATGAAATTGACCCCACTTTTCATTCACTCTACAAAGGAGGACAGGTTAAATGGATTTATTAGAAAATGTAGCCCTTATTATCGTTGATATGCAAAATGATTTTATTCACGACAAGGGATTTGCGAGGAAATCCTCACTGGAAATTGGAGTGCCAGCAAGTGCCCTGGACCTTATGAGAGCCCCTATTCCCTACATTAAGAAACTCGCTGATTGCTTCCGTAAAAACGGGAAGAAAGTCATCTATATTTATACCGCCTGGGAATCAGACTATTCAGATGTCGCCATACCACTTAAGAAAATGGCAGGGAAAGCCAGAGAAATGGGCGCCCTGGTAAAGGGAAGTTGGGGAACACAAATCATCGAGGAACTGACCCCTCAAAAAACCGACTATATGGTAATGAAGAAGGCTTATGGGGCATTTTTTCAGACTCCCCTTGACCGAATCCTTCGCAATCTTGGCATCAAAACCCTGGTCATGACCGGTGTGGCTACCAACTATTGCGTTGAAACAACCAGCCGGGAGGCCGTAGCCTACGGCTATGATATCATCCTGGTAAGCGATGCAACGGCAACCTTTGACCCTGAAGGCCACCAGGCAACCTTAAAGGTAATCACTACCGGATTTGGTGAGGTACTGAATACTGAGGAAGTACTAAATCTTTTGACATCGAAGTGATGCTCCCCGCGCACCCTAGTTAAATAAGCTTCGCATTTAACCGGGCAGGCAAGGCGGGGCTTTCTCGGCACCTGCCGGTAAACGACCACACCCAAAGTAAGCAATAACCGGACTACAAGGGAGGTAGAATATTTATGGCAGACAATTATCCGAAATTTAAGGCTGCAGTAGCACAAATTGCCCCTTCTTTTTTAAACAGAGAAGAAACGGTTG
>JAZFSJ010000348.1:0-4061 GCA_036446115.1 Thermodesulfobacteriota bacterium
TCCATTGATGGACAGGAGGCATTTGATCAAACCATCTGTGCTTTTAGGATATCGGAAGACCCTAAAGTGTTATTTCCGGTAATGGTCCACCTGGATGGATTTCATGTTTCCCATGTGGTAGAGCCCATCGTCCTGTTGGATCAGGAAGAAGTTGATTCGTTTCTTCCCCCTTTCAAATACCCCTTCCCTTTGCATCCCGATAAACCTGTTACCGTAGGGGCATTCGGTACCCCTGCGATTTATACTGAAGCCAGAAAGGCCCAGGAAGAAGCACTAATTGCCACTAAGAGTACTATCATTGAGGTATGGAATGAATATGGGAAGAAATTCGGGCGGTCTTACACTCCGGTAGATACCTATAAGTCAGAGGATGCGGAAACCCTGCTTTTAACTGTGGGAAGTTTCAGCCAGATGGCCGAAGTAGCTGTGGATAAATTAAGAAAAGAGGGGAAGAAAGTTGGTCTGGTGAAACTCCGTTTGTGGAGACCCTTTCCCTTTGAAGAATTGAGAAAGGCGATAGGAGATGCAAAGATACTTGTTGTATTTGACCGCGCTCTCTCTTATGGCGGTACCGGGGGACCGGTGTGCAGTGAGGTTAAATCTGCTTTCTACTCAGAAGAGAAAAGACCCAAAATCGTGAGCTTCGTGGGTGGATTAGGTGGAAGAGACGTGTTCCCTGAAGACTTCGAACAAATGGTGGAAAGGGGTTTTAAGATAGCAGAAAAGGGTCAAGAACGGGCATATGAAATGATTGGAGTGAGAGAATAATGGAACAGTTTGGCGTATACGTTCCTCGACTGACACCTTCTAAAGAATATTTTGCTCCTGGTCACCGGGCCTGCATAGGGTGCGGAGAGGTTTTGGCCTTACGGTTGGTATTCAAGGCCCTGGGAAGAGACGTAATCGTTGCCAATGCCACAGGCTGCATGGAGATTATAAGTTCAGCCCTTCCCAATACCTCATGGCGGGTTCCCTGGATACACACCCTGTTTGAAAATGCATCGGCCGTAGCTTCTGGTGTTGAAGCGGCGTTAAAGGTTTTAAGAAGAAAAGGAAAGATTTCCGGGAAAAAGATTACCATAGTTGGTATAGGGGGGGATGGGGCTACCAGTGATATCGGTCTGCAGGCTCTATCAGGTGCCATGGAAAGGGGACATGATTTCCTCTATGTCTGTTTTGATAATGAGGCCTATATGAACACAGGTATTCAGCGAAGCAGTGCCACTCCCTACGGAGCCATGACCACTACCTCACCCCCGGGAAAGGTGAGCATTGGACAGAAGACCTGGAAGAAGAATATGCCCGCAATTGCGGTGGCACATAATATTCCCTATGTAGCCACAGCCAATCCCAGTTATCCTATCGACCTTATGAACAAGGTGAAGAAGGCGGCAGCGATTAAAGGACCCAAGTATCTGCATGTCTATTCTGTCTGTCCTACTGGATGGAGATCAGCTTCTGATCTTGCCATACACTTGGGGAGACTGGCAGTTGAGACCGGGGTATTCCCCATGTATGAGGTTGAAAATGGCAGCTATCGTTTGAATATGGATCCACCCAAGCTGAGGCCGGTCGTTGATTACTTAAAGACCCAGGGTAGGTTTCGTCACCTCACTGATGATTTAAGGGAAGAGATTCAAAAGCGGGTTACTCAGGATTACGCACAATTAAAGAAAAAGGCGAAGCGGAGATAGGATATAACATGAATAATAAAGAGGTGAATGCTATCCTCAGTAAATATAAGCGTGATCAATCTTCGATCATAGCAATCCTCCAGGATATCCAGGAGCAGAAAAGGTATCTTCCCAGAGAGGTGCTGGAGTATGTGTCAGAGAAGCTCGATATGCCTTTATCCAAGCTCTACCATCTCTCAACTTTTTATAAGGCCTTCAGCCTGGAGCCCAGGGGTAAGCACCTGATCAATGTGTGTCTGGGTACCGCCTGCCATGTGCGGGGTGCCGCGAGACTGGTTGACAAAATGGAGGGTGATTTAAAGATTAGTGCCGGGGAAACCACTTCTGATCATAACTTCAGTTTGGAAACAGTAAATTGCCTGGGGGCCTGTGCGCTGGGCCCGGTGGTGGTGGTAGACGGTGAGTATCATGGTCAGATGAAACCTGAAGAGGTTGACGACCTTCTTAAGAAGCACCGTAAAAAACCAAAGAAGAAGATAAAAGCTTCAGCGAAAAGTGCTAAGACCGGAAAAGCTAAAAAGGTTACTAAGAAAGCCAAGAAAGTAAAGAAGAAAAGAGGAAGATGAGTAAACTTAAAAGCACTGCAGAGCTTGAAAACTTAAGACACACCCTCCTGGATAAGAGGGACCCGGATCAGCCCTGCATTACTATATGTGCCGGGACAGGCTGTCATGCCTATGGGTGTGGAAAAGTAGCCGATGCCTTTAAAAAAGAGATACAGAGGAAGAAACTTGGCCGCAAGGTTACGATAAGGACTACTGGCTGTCATGGTTTTTGTGAGCGGGGACCTCTGGTGGTCATTTATCCCAAAAAGATCTTTTATCAGCGTGTCGGGGTGAAAGATGTGTCTGAGGTTGTGGGTGAGACTATCATAAAGGGAAATCTGGTTGAGCGTCTTTTATATGTTGATCCTGATACTAAAGAAAAGATTGTCTATGAGGATGATGTTCCCTTTTACAAAAAACAACAGCGTCTTATCTTCGGGAATAACGGGATTATTGATCCTACCAGTATTGATGATTACCTGGTAGCTGGAGGCTATGCGGCTTTAGCCAAGGTACTAAATGGTATGAGTCCTGAGAAGGTAATCGACACGGTAAAAGAGGCAAATTTAAGGGGTCGGGGAGGCGGTGGATTTTCTGCCGGCGTGAAGTGGGAATCCTGCCGCAAGGCCGAAGGAGATGTACGATATGTGATCTGTAATGCAGATGAGGGAGACCCCGGTGCATATATGGACAGGAGTTTACTTGAGGGAAATCCCCAAAGCATATTGGAAGGAATGATTATCGGTGCCTATGCCATTGGTTCAAACCAGGGATATGTGTATGTGCGCAATGAATACCCGCTGGCAGTCCATAACCTCACTATTGCCATTAAGCAGGCAGAGCAATGCGGACTGTTGGGTGATAATATCTTGGGTTCTGGTTTTTCATTTAAGGTTACCATAAGCAAGGGGGGTGGCGCCTTTGTCTGTGGTGAGTCGAGTGCCCTTACGGCTTCCCTGGAAGGCAATGTGGGAGAGCCCAGGGCGAAGCATATTCATACCGTGAAAAGTGGTCTGCGGGATAAGCCAACCAACTTAAATAATGTTGAAACCTGGGCGAATGTCCCCCTGATTATCGATAAGGGTGCCGGTTGGTACAAGAAGATTGGCACTGAGGGGAGCAAGGGGACCAAAATCTTTTCCCTGGTGGGAAAAGTAAAAAATACCGGATTGGTTGAAGTGCCTATGGGGATTACCTTAAGAGAGATCATCTATGATATCGGGGGAGGGATTCCCGGAGGAAGAAAGTTTAAGGCAGTCCAGACTGGCGGTCCCTCCGGTGGGTGTATACCGGAGAAGCACCTCGATCTGCCAGTCGATTTTGACCGGTTGAGTGAGGTGGGTTCCATGATGGGATCCGGTGGAATGATCGTGATGGATGAGAGAAACTGCATGGTGGATGTGGCGAAATACTTTTTAAATTTTCTCAAAGATGAATCATGCGGTAAATGTACCTCCTGTCGGGAGGGAACAGAGCGGATGCATGAGATAGTGACTAATATTACCTTTGGTAAAGGGAAAGAACAAGATATTGAACTTTTGGAAGAGTTGGGTGAAGTGGTTGCTGAGACCTCACTCTGTGCCCTGGGAGGAACTGCTCCCAGTCCTCTGCTCAGTACCATTCGCTACTTCAGGGATGAGTATGAGGCGCATATTAAAGATAAGAGATGTCCGGCAGGGGTGTGCAGGGAACTCACCCGCTTTGTAATTGATAAGGAAAAGTGTGTGGGGTGCGGCAGGTGCAAAGTGGTATGTTCCAGTCAGGCAGTAACGGGAAAGAAGAAGAAACTTCATAAGATCAATCAGAAAAAATGTGTGAAGTG
>JAZFSJ010000349.1:0-4760 GCA_036446115.1 Thermodesulfobacteriota bacterium
CCCTTTATTGAAAGAGAATCGCTACTCATCTTAGGAAATCATGTAACTCTGGAAGCGGGAACGGGATGCGTCCATACCGCCCCAGGACACGGGCAGGAAGACTATGAGGTAGGACTCAAATATGACCTTGATATTTATGTCCCGGTAGATGACGATGGGAAATTTACCGAAGAGGTAGATTTTTTCGCGGGACAGTTCGTGTTTGATGCCAACCAGGCCGTAAACGATAAATTAAAGGAAGTAAATGCCCTCCTGCAGGAGGAAACCATTACCCATTCCTATCCCCACTGCTGGAGGTGCAAAAAGCCTATTGTTTTTCGCGCTACCGAACAGTGGTTCATCTCTATGGATTCCAACCAACTCCGGGAACGAACTTTAAAAGAGATCATGGAAGTCTCATGGATTCCTCATTGGGGAAGAGAAAGAATTTACAGTATGGTGGAAAACCGTCCGGACTGGTGTATCTCGCGCCAGAGGGCCTGGGGCGTTCCTATCCCCATCTTTTACTGTGCGAAGTGTCACCACACTATTGCAGACCAGAAAATCATTGAGCATGTGGCCGACCGTTTTGAACAACATGGCGCTGACCTCTGGTTTGCAGAAGAGGCAAAAGACCTGTTACCACCCAATACCTCCTGCCCTCAGTGCGGAGGCACACAATTCGATAAGGAAAAGGACATCCTCGATGTATGGTTCGATTCCGGGGTAAGCTATGCGGCGGTACTGGAAAAGAATGAAGACCTTGCCTATCCGGCAGACCTATATCTGGAAGGTAGCGACCAACACCGGGGGTGGTTTCACAGTTCTCTTCTCACTTCAGTAGAAACCAGAAACCAGGCACCTTACAAATCGGTTTTAACCCATGGTTTTGTGGTAGATGGCAAAGGCGAAAAGATGGCCAAATCTAAGGGGAACGTAATCGCCCCTGAAAAGGTTATCAAAGCTTATGGGGTTGAAATCTTAAGATTGTGGGTGGCTTCCGAGGACTATCGGGAAGATATCAGGATCTCAGATGAAATCTTAAAAAGACTTTCTGAATCCTACCGCAAAATAAGAAATACCTGCCGTTTCCTTTTGGGAAACCTCCACGGCTTCGATCCTGGAGTCAAGGTGGACTACCAGGATCTGGAGGAGATTGACTGTTGGGCGCTTCATCAACTCTACCATCTCACTCACAAACTCGCTAATGCCTATTCAACCTATGAATTTCATACCATCTATCACCTTTTACACAACTTCTGCGTTATAGATATGAGCGCCATTTATCTGGACATCCTGAAAGACAGGCTATACTGTTCTGCCACCGATGCCCACTCAAGGAAAGCAGCCCAGACCACAATGCTTAGCATTCTCACAACCCTGGTGAAACTGATGGCCCCCATCTTGCCTTTCACGGCTGAAGAGCTCTGGAGATATCTGCCACCAGATAGAGAAAGAGAGGAGAGCGTTCACCTTTCAAGCTATCCCCAGCTTGACCAAAGATACTCCAATCCCAAGCTCCATGACAAATGGCAAGGACTCTTTCAGGCAAGAGATGCTGTTTTAAAGGTGCTGGAAGAAAAGAGAGCAGAAAAACTCATTGGTAATTCACTGAAAGCAGAAGTAAACATAGAAGCTCCAGAAAAACTGTTTCTCTCCCTAAAAGATTATCAGGATATGCTGGAAGACCTGTTTATTGTTTCGAAAGTTAATCTTTCTGAGCTTCCTTCCGGTAAAGAGCTTACCCTGGAGGCATCCTTAGAAGCCCTTAACGTATCTGTCACTAAGGCTCCCGGCGAAAAGTGCGAAAGGTGCTGGAAATACAGTGAGACTGTAGGAAAAGATCGGGACCACCCCACTATCTGCCATCGTTGCGCACATGTAGTTAAAGGATAGCCACCGATTATCATGGAAAATGCAAATAGAAAATACCTCCTGCCTGCCATTATATCCCTTTCAGTGATTGTTCTCGATCAATGCACAAAATATCTCATCATAAAATCCTTTGCCCTTTATCAATCTCTTACTGTCATAGAACACTATCTCACTATCGTTCATACCAGAAACAGAGGTATTGCCTTCGGACTCCTCTCGGGACCGGGAAGTGGTATGCGGGTATTTCTGCTCATTTCCACCTCTTTGCTCGCTATTGTTTTTATCCTTTATCTACTGAGCAGTTTAAAAGGTAAGCACACCTATGCAACCGTTACGCTCTCTTTCATCTTAGGCGGTGCCATAGGGAACCTTATCGACAGAATTAGATGGGGCGCTGTTGTCGATTTCATTGATCTCCATTGGTACCACTACCACTGGCCGGCTTTTAATTGTGCTGATTCTGCCATATCCATAGGCTTAGTGTTACTTATCATCGGAATAATTACAAAAAAGTTTCCATCACAGTGATTTCAACCGCAGAGTGCGCTGAGATCGCAGAGATCAATAAAGTTATTCTGCTAAGTGGGATTTATTACCCCCGCTGGCAAGTGTTATAGATTTCAAGTGCATAACAATCAGAAAAGGTTCTTAGTACGATTGCTTTTTTATCTATTTGCCTCCGCGTACTCCGCGATCTCTACGATATGATGCAGTAAAGTTTAACCTCTACTTATTAAAATAATGTATCCAGACTTATTGACCATAGGCAGTTTTTCCATCCACACTTACGGTGTGTGCATCGCCCTGGGGGCCCTGATGGGCATTACCCTGATATCATACGATGCAAAGAAACAGGGGTACGATCAGCAGAGAATACTTGACCTCGCCTTCTATCTGCTTATTACCGCCATCATCGGGTCTCGTATCTTCTATGTGGCGTTAAATTTAAGATTCTACCTGGATCATCCCCTTGAAGCAGTGATGATCTGGCGGGGAGGTCTGGTATTTTACGGCGGATTCCTCTCCGCTTTTGTTGTCTGCTTTCTGTACCTTAAAAAACACAATTTACCCTTCTTAAAAACCTATGATCTCCTGATGCCGGGTCTGGCATTGGGAGAGATGCTGGGACGGATGGGGTGTTTTTTCGCAGGGTGCTGCTATGGCAAACCAACCGACCTACCCTGGGCCATCATCTTCACCCATCCCCACAGTCTGGCAAAACTGGGAGTACCTCTCCACCCCACCCAACTTTATTCATCCTTAAAGGCACTTATTGTCTTCTTCATCCTCTTAAGCTTCCGTAGATATAAAAAAGGTGTCGGCCAACTCACCGGACTCTATATTCTCCTCTATGCCGTTGGTCGACTAGTCATTGAACCCTTCCGGGGGGATGAAAGGGGATCCCTTATCCTGGGATCCATCACGCTTACCCAGGCTATTGCCGTTTTACTTATTCCCGTTGCAATCTTTATGATCTACTACTTAGGAAAAAAGGGGTCCTCTCATTCTAAAAAGCATTCACCCTGAAATTACACTTCTGCCTAGAAGAAACCCATGCCTCTTCGCATCATCATTGACGGATACAATCTGATAAGGCAATCTCCCACTCTGCGTTCTTACGATAATTTGGAGATTGTAAAAGGAAGAGAGAAGCTGATAGAAATGCTGGCCCCCTACCGCAGTCTCAAAAGGCATCCTATGCTGGTGGTGTTTGACGGCTGGCAAGAAGGAGCCTTCACCGAGCAGCGCACCAGGGAAAAAGGGATAGATATTATTTACTCAAAAAGAGGCGAAAAGGCAGATGAGGTGATAAAAAGGCTGGTTTCAAGCAGCGGGGAGGAATTGATAGTAGTAACCTCAGACCATGAAATCACCCATTTCTGTCAAAGTAGGAGGTGTGAGGTAATCTCCTCACCTTCGTTCGAGGAGAAGATAGAGTTCTCCCTCTTAGCCCATGAGAAAGGATTAGAAGAAGAAGATGAGAAACCCTTGCCACCTCTCTCCACCAAAAAGAAAGGACCTTCAAGAAAACCACCCAAATCTAAAAGAAGATCCCAACGCCGACTAAAAAAACTTTAAACAACTCCTATCTTTTTAAAGACCACCCTTCAAGCCTTCGATATCTTTTTCTCACTCCCTTCCCGTAATCTTTTAATATTGCCCCTGTGCCGATAAAAGATAAGGCATCCCATGGCCAGGCTCAAATTGACGTAGGCGATAGGGTAGCCTAATACACAAAGGAAGATGGGCATCAAAGCCGATGCAGTTAAAGACCCTAAAGAGACATGTCTCCACTTCATGACCACCAGAACAAAAATGATAATGGAAAACGGAACTACAAGAGGTGCTATCACCAGAAAAACCCCTAAAGCCGTAGCAACCCCTTTCCCTCCACGAAACCTAAGGAAGACAGAAAAGAGGTGACCAAGAAAGGTGACAAACGCCACCATCGCAATCCATATTTCATCACCTACGAGCGTACAAGCCAGTATAACCGGGATAACGCCTTTCAACACGTCTCCCACTAAAGTAAGGGTACTCAACCCTTTCCCCAACACCCGATATACATTGGTTGCCCCAATGTTCCCGCTTCCCTCCTGACGAATATCCTTTGTGCCAAAGAGCTTAGCTAAGATCACTCCCGTAGGAATAGAACCGGAAAAATATCCCCCTATAGTAAGTAAGATCCCCTCAACACTCACCCCATTTTCCTCATGAATTCAAGCATAAATTGGGACACAGATTACGCAGATTTACCCCGTGAGAAGTGATGCTCCCCGCGCACAGCGCGGGGCATCCCGGAGTTTAAATTTGATTATTTATGAATTGTGCCGATTCATCCCCGCCTACAAGGCGGGGCTTTCTCGGCACCTGCCGGTAAACTACCACCCTTGAAACGAGTGGCT
>JAZFSJ010000350.1:0-18960 GCA_036446115.1 Thermodesulfobacteriota bacterium
GGGTGAAACGGATTTTAATTTAGAGAAGATATTTATCAGAAATGATTTTACCGTTAAGGTTTCTAAACTCAAGGAAAAGCTTCCCCAGGAATTTATTTTTAAGTTTAACTCCCCTTTAACCGCCATAAATAAGATCTTTTTTAGGGGAGAAAATTTACGGGTATATCCTATAAAGGTCAGAGAAGAGTAAGGGAAAAATGGATTTGGGCACTATCCTGTAAAAGGGCTATCCGGCTATTCTCTTCATCTCCGCGAGAAGTTTACTGCCTAAACTTTCGGCATCCTGCCTGGTTAACAAGGCATTATTGTAAAAGAAACTGATATAAAACTTGGATTTAAAAGAGAATACCGACAAAAGATATCCCGGCAAAAACATTCCCCTTGCACCGGGGTAAAAAAAAGCAATCCGGGCCGGGCCGAAATTCTGCAATTTGTCTATTCTTCCGAGATTTCCCAAATTGGCAACCGCAATTGAAGGGACAGGAAATTTGCCTTTGTTAAATCTACGCCTCATTCCCTTCTCCAAAAGAAAATAGGGGAGAAAGTGAAAAGCCCGGATGATAAAACAGATAAAGTAATGGTAGTAATTGACAGTGATTTCTCTATACTTGCTTTGAAGGGTACGTATCAACTCCTCATCGTCACCGATCTTTTTGGGAAAAAGCTTGATAATCCTGGGTATGCTGAAGTTCTTAAGGGTAGATTTATTGGTAAATTGCCGATAATCCATGCCGGATCCCAGATTCAGGCAGCCATAAGGGATCTTACGGGTTAAGCACCAATCTTCCACCATGCGGTAGGTGGCGGCTAAAACTAAATCATTGACGGTCATTCCCCTGGCTTTCGCCTTCTTTTTAAGAATGTCAAACTCATTTTCTCCTAATTCCCAGTCGCAAAAATGGTATTCTCCCACTCTCTGCTGGTCACCATATTTTGCCAAGTAAGCCACCGTTTTTAGGGATGCGGGGTTGAATCGGTCAAAAGCAAGCGCTAAGAATTTCAGAAAATGGCGAAAATTGACCTCTTTTGCCTTCTGGGTGAGAAAATCATCATATGGATGCTCTTCGGCAAGAGAAAATACGGGCTCCTCACCCTGGATAAGGGAATTATAACATTGGCATAATTCTTCCAGAAAAGAGATTCCACCCCCCCAATCCATCAATACATGACTATAGCGAAAAACAATAAAGTCGATTTTGTCCGAACCTTTTACCAGGTACAATTTTACTCCCGGCTGGCGGGAAAGGTCAAAACGGGGATGGTTGATTATCTCTTGATATATTTGCTTAAACTCTTCCTCCCCTTCTTCTATCTTTATTAATTTAAAACAACCTTCGGGCACTTTTGAGTCAACAGACCAGTAAATTCTTTTTTTATTATCAAAAACTACTTTTCCTTTCAGATAGGGAAAAGCATCTAAGGTTTTTAGATAGCTTTCTTTCAGGAGTTTTTCGTTGATACCCCCCTCCAATCTTAAATAGGGATAGACCTCATTAGGCAGAGGAACTACTCTTTCAAAGGCGATCCATAGATTTTCTAACGGATCTACTGGGCGATCTAATGTGTGCAATCTATTTTCCATCTTTGTTGTGGTTTATTCACTTTCCTTTGACTTTAGATATTCGATTGTTCGGCTGATTTCCTCCTTTATTCTTTGGTTGGCTTCGGTAAGCAGGCTATTATTAATTTTTTTTGGAGGAGAATCAAAGATGGAAACGGGTTTACCAATTGCCAATCTCAGCTTGCCTCTAAATTTCGGTAAAGTTTGCCAGCGCGGCCAGATAAGATAAGCACCTCTAAATGCAGCTGGAACAAAAGGAACTTGAGCACGCAGGATCAACCAGGCAGCTCCAGTTTTATAGGGCTGGGGTCTGCCATCCCAGCTCATCTCTCCTTCTATAGCTAACATTAATGGTTTTCCCTGTTTTAAAACATTAAGCGCTTTAGACAGAGTATCCTTGTTTAACTTTGAGGGAGATTTATGGATTGGGAGAGAGTTAAACTTCCGCGAGTACCATTCAGTAAGGGGGTGTTCTGTGCCTGCGTCCAAAACCAGAATATGGAGATCAGGACGATGATACTGAACAAATGATGGGGGAAATAAATCAAGAGGAGAGGAATGGTGAAGCGAAATTACAAATGGTCCTTCTTTAGGTAAATTTTCTTGTCCAAATACCTTAAAGTCATAAAGGAATTTTCCCATAGAAAGGTTAAATCTATTGATAGTAGTTCTTAAGGTAAACATGGAGGCCTATACCGTTGTAATTTACTCTTCAGGCTAAAATTAATATGATAATAATTCTGCCTAGTTAAACTGTAGTTGTCAATTAAAAATAGTAGCGTGTACTAAAATAGTTGCCATTTCTTCTTCTTTGTATCTTTCCTCCTTTTATCAAAAATAGCAGAAGACCACGGGCGTGAGCCCGTGGATGAATGCCAAGACTTAAAATAAAAAACCTAAAAAAATCAAAGTGCCACGGGCGTAAGCCCGTGGGTATCTACTCTACATTAGTTATTTTTATCCTAGCTTTTCCGGTAAAATCCAACCTTTTTTATTGACTTACAAAAAACAAGTGATACTCCATAACTTACTCCCATCAAAGAGTATCTTTTGAAGCCCCTTCCCTCATTCCCTCTGGGATACATTATTGCCTACAAGGTGAAAAAACCATGTAAGACTATTCAGCTGCTGTCTAAATGATTGAAAAACAATAACTATAATATGCCCCCACCAAGAGTTAGGGTGTGAAAAGTACTTGCAAAAATACGCTTACTATGATAGGGTGCATCCACTTTTCTAAGAAAGTGAGGTATGAAAATGGCTAAGGTGTGTGAGATTTGTGGCAAGGGCAGACAGGTGGGTTACAATGTTAGCCACGCCCACAATAAAACCAAAAAGGTATGGCACCCCAACATTCAAAAGGTCAGGGCATTCAAAGATGGGGGTGTAAAGAGGATTAATGTGTGTACAAGGTGTATCCGTTCAGGCCTGATTGTTAAACCCCCCCAAACTAGGATACGACTAGAATCAAAGAGTGAATAGACCCACTGCAAAATCTGGGTTAAACATTCAAACGACTTACCTTAATTACTCCTTTAATCTTCTCTACGGATTTTATTACATTCCGCAAGTGTTCAAGGTCATTTACCCCCAACTCAAAGGTACTCACTGCCTTTTGATCACCCAGGGTACGGGCATAGGCATTAGAGATATTGGCCTCAGCTAGGGAAATGGAAGAGCTGATCGCTGCCAACAGCCCCCTTTTGTCCACAGAGGTAACCTCTATCTTAACCGGATAAACAAATTTTTCCCTCTGATCCCACTTTACATCAATCAACCTTGCTTGATCACAGCCCTGAATGTAAATGCAATTATAGCTATGAATGGTCACCCCCCTGCCTCTGGTAATATATCCCTTAATCTTCTCCCCAGGAAGAGGATTACAACACTTACCGAACCTCACCATGATGTTATCAATTTCTTTAACTATAACCCCACTTTCACTTTTACCAATGAGCCTTCGTGCAACCTTCTTTATTCTGGACTCCGCACGCGCTTTCTTCTCCAGTTCTTCTGGTGGGACAAATTTATTAACAAGCTGTTTAGCTGAAATTCTTCCATACCCAACTAAAACAAATAGTTCTTCTTCATTTTTGAGCTTCAGCTCGGTAAGGTATCTACCCATATCCTCCTTCTTCGACAGTTTAGAAAAATTGAGTCCATGCTTTCTAAACTCTTTTTCACAGATTTCCCTTCCAAGCTCAATACTCTTTGATCTTTCTTCTGATTTAATCCAATGATTAATCTTAGTCTTTGCCCGAGAAGTCTTGACAAACCGCATCCAGTCTTTACTGGGTTTGTGCTGTGGGGAGGTAATGATCTCGATAATATCACCATTTTTCAGCTGGTACTTCAGACTAACCAATTTCCCGTTGACCCTCGCCCCAACACAGTGATGCCCTATCTCTGTGTGAACACTATAGGCAAAATCAACGGGAGTCGCCCCCAGAGGAAACTGTTTTACCGCTCCTTTAGGGGTGAAGACATAGACCTCTTCAGGGAAGAGATCTATCTTTACAGTATCAAGGAATTCTCTAGGATCCTTTAAGTCCTGCTGCCACTCCAGTAACTGTCTCAGCCAGGCAAATTGCTCGTCATCCTTCTTCTCTATATTCTTCCCTTCTTTATACCTCCAGTGGGCGGCTATTCCCTGCTCTGCGATGTGGTGCATTTCCTGGGTGCGGATCTGCACCTCTATTCTTTTCCCGCCGGGCCCTATTACCGTTGTGTGGAGGGATTGATACATATTGGCCTTTGGCATGGCAATATAGTCTTTAAACCTTCCTGGAATCGGTTTCCAGAGCGAGTGAATGGTACCCAAGGTCTCATAGCAAACCCTCACACTCTCAACCATAATTCTAAATCCAACCAGGTCATAAATCTGATCAAAGTCTAAATTCTGGAGCTGCATTTTCCTATAAATACTAAAAAGATGCTTGGTTCGTCCCTGTGTTTCTGCCTTGACATCAAAATCCTTCAGTTTGCTTTTTATAATTTCAATTACTTCCTGCACATATTTTTCCGTCTCCTTTTCCCTGCTTGCTATATTCTCCTCAAGTGAATGATAGATTTCTGGATGGAGGTAAAGTAATGAGAGGTCTTCCAGTTCGCTTTTCATCCAGAAGATACCCAGGCGGTTTGCCAAAGGGGCATAGATATCCAAGGTTTCTTGAGCCAACTCAACAGTCTTTTCCGGGGGCAGGAAGTTCAATGTCCGCATATTATGTAGCCTATCGGCTAATTTGATGAGGATCACCCGAATATCCTTAGCCATTGCCAAAATCATCTTCCGAAAGTTCTCAGCCTGTTTTTCTTCAGTGGCATGGAAGGAAATCCTGCTAATTTTAGTCAAACCATCTACCAGTGAGGCTATCTCCTCTCCAAAAAACTCTTCAATCGCTTCAAGGGTGGTATGGGTATCTTCTACTGTATCATGCAAAAGTCCGGTAGCCACACTCACCACATCCAGTTTAAGGTCAGTTAGAAGGGAGGCCACCTCCATAGGATGGGTAAGATAGGGTTCACCTGAAAGCCTAAGTTGCCCCTTGTGAACTTGAGCAGAAAAAACATATGCCTTCTCAATTAAGTCAATACTAGGATCTGGATGATAAGAAATCACCTTGTCAGAAAGGTCTTTCAGTCTAATCACGACAGACCATCTCCTTGACTTTTCTTATCCCCTCTTCTTCCTTGGTTACCATCACCTCGCCGGTTTTTCTTAACTTGATATCAATTTGATCATCCACTACCTTTTTACCCACCGTAATGCGCAGTGGAATCCCGATGAGATCCGCATCCTTGAATTTTATCCCCGGTCTCTCATCACGGTCATCGATGAGCACATCGATTCCCGCATCAAGAAGAGTAGCGTAGATCCTTTCAGATACCTCCTTGATCGCAGAATCCTTGGGGTTTACCGAAACAACTATCACTTGAAAGGGTGCTATACTTTTTGGGAAGATGATACCATCTTTATCATGATTTTGTTCAATCGCTGCGGCTACAGTCCTTCCCACCCCAATACCATAACATCCCATAACCATATAGTTTTCTCTCCTTTGAGCGTCCAAAAATCTCGCCCCCAGAGTTTTACTATATTTGGTGCCCAACTTAAAGATATGCCCCACCTCGATCCCTTTACTCATAACCAATTGACCTTGAGCACAGCGCGGGCAGGGGTCCCCCTCTATTGCAAAACGGATATCATAGAAGCTCTCTACCTGAAAATCTCTGTTAAAATTAACATTGTCGAGATGCACATCCCCCTCGTTTCCTCCGACAACAAAATTCTTTATCCCTTTCAACGAATTATCAGCAATTATCCTGATGTCCAGGCCCACAGGACCTGCAAACCCCCTGGGAGCCCTGGTAACCTTCTCTATGATTTTATCATCTGCTAAACAGATAGCCTCACTTCCAAGCAGATTCTGAAGTTTAATCTCATTGATTTCATGATCTCCCCGAATCAATGCAGCAATGGCATGATCCCCATCCTGAAAAATCAGGGTTTTAATTAATTGCTCCGGCTTTATCTTGAGAAATTGGGTTACCTCTTCCACTGTTCGTTTTTCGGGAGTTGCTACTCTCTTTAATTCGCCAAGCGGTAGAGGGTCTGGTTTCTCGTTCTTCAGACTCCCAGTTTCCGCCTTCTCTTTATTTGCTGCATAGTTACAACTATTGCAAGAAAAGATGGTATCTTCTCCCGTTTCAGCCAGCACCATAAACTCGTGTGAAAAACTGCCACCAATGGGGCCCGTATCTGCTTCCACCGCTCTGAAGGTAAGTCCACACCGTTCAAATATGTTACAATAGGCCTGGTGCATTTTTTGGTAACTCTCTTCTGCTCCCTTCTCATCAGCATCAAAACTGTAGGCATCCTTCATTACAAATTCCCTTGCTCGCATGATCCCAAAACGAGGTCTTATCTCATCTCGGAACTTGATATGAATCTGATAAAGATTGAGAGGAAGCTGACGATAGGAGGTAACGTGGTTTTTCACAAGTTCTGTGACGACTTCTTCATGGGTAGGTCCCAGGCAAAAATCTCTCTCGTTGCGGTCTTTAAACCTTAATAGTTCTTTGCCATAAACGTTCCACCTACCGCTCTTTTGCCAGAGCTCAGCAGGCTGAACAAAAGGCAGAGTGACTTCCTGAGCACCTGCTCGATCCATCTCTTCCCGGATAATCTGTTCCGTTTTTCTAAACACCCTTTGAGCCAGGGGAAGGTGAGAGTATATTCCGGCTGCCAGTTTGCGAATCATTCCAGCTCTTAGCATCAATCGGTGGCTCAAGACCTCAGCTTCGCTTGGATCCTCTTTTAGTGTTGGTATCAGCATCTGCGAGTAGCGCATGTTTTAATCCTCTCTATAAACAGTCTTACATCGATTTTGCCTCTTCAATCAGGGCCTTTGCCAAATCTTTTTCTTTAAGTTTTCTTATTATTTTCCCTTTTTTAAATAAGACACCTACACCCTTTCCACCGGCAATGCCAATGTCCGCCTCTTTAGCCTCTCCGGGCCCATTAACCACGCACCCCATCACGGCAATCTTGAGTTGACGCGGAAGAGTGGACAATCTCTTCTCTATGGTATCTACCATCTTAATGATATTAATCTCACAGCGTCCGCAGGTAGGGCAGCTAATGATCTCCGCCCCCCTTTCACGAAGATTGAGGGCTTTGAGAATCTCATATCCCACCTTCACCTCTTCTAAAGGACTTCCGGTTAAGGAAACCCTAATGGTATCTCCAATCCCCTCTGCGAGCAGGATCCCCAGACCAATGGATGATCTGATGCTACCAGAAAAGAGAGGTCCCGCTGCGGTTATTCCCAGGTGCAGGGGATAATCTACCTTTTCGTGGATTAAACGGTAGGCCTGAATAGTGTCCAGCAGGTTCGATGATTTAAGGGAGACTTTTATATCAAAGAACTTAAAAGCCTCTAAAAGGCGAAGGTGATCCATGGCACTTTCTACCATAGCTTCAGGAGTCGGATGTGTATAGTGCTGCAAAAGCCTTTTTTCAAGAGATCCTGCATTTACCCCAACTCTAATGGGTAGTTTCCTCTCTCTGGCTGCCGCTACTACCATTTTTACCTTCTGTTTACTCCCAATATTGCCAGGGTTTATCCTGAGACCATCTATCCCTTGTTTAATAGCCTCAAGCGCAAGTTTATAATCAAAGTGAATATCTGCTATGAGAGGAATTGAGATCGCCTGTTTGATGGAAGCAAGGCTTTTAGCAGCCTTCATATCTGGCACTGCGACTCTCACAATCTCGCAGTCTATTTTCTCTAGCTGATGAATCTGCTTTACAGTTGAGGAGACATCCCGGGTATCAGTGTTGGTCATCGACTGAACCAAGATTGGGGCATCTCCTCCTATCTTAACCTTTCCTACAAAGATCTCTCTTTTCTGTTTTTTCTTCATATCATCTTAATGGCAGAAGATTCTATACTTCCCACCAAGCTTATGATATTGTTGATCTTGTGATCTCTAAGATACTTTTTTAGACCCGCAATCACTTCCATGGTAACCTTAGGATTTATGAAATGTGCCGTTCCTATCTGGACCGCCGAAGCACCCACAATAATAAATTCCAAGGCATCTTTAGCACTGAAAATCCCTCCCATTCCTACAACAGGTATCTTCACTGTATTGTAAACTTCCCAGACCATACGCAGGGCAACGGGCTTAATCGCCGGGCCGGACAGTCCACCTGTGATGTTTCCCAGTTTAGGAGTTCTGGTTTCTACATCAACCGCCATCCCGGTCAGGGTATTAATAAGGGAGATAGCATCGGCTCCTGCCTCCTCTGCGCTTCTCGCTATCTCCGTGATATCCGTCACATTGGGGGAAAGTTTTACTAAGATCGGCAGTGAAGATGACTTCCTGACCCTGCTTACCACGCTGAAGACTTCTTTAGGATCAGTGCCAAAGGAGATTCCACCCCTTTTTATATTGGGGCAGGAGATGTTTATCTCAAGACCCGCTACCTCCTCCACCTTATTCAATCTTTTCGCAACTTCTTCGTATTCTTTGAGGGTAGCGCCAAAGATGTTGACAATAACCGGGGAGCCAAATTTCTTAAAGCGTGGGGCTTTTTCCTCAATCAGTGCGTCAACACCTATGTTTTCAAGACCAATAGCATTGAGCATTCCTCCTGCTGTTTCAGCCAACCGGGGAGGAGGATTCCCCAAACGGGGATTAAGAGAAATGCCCTTGGTAATTAAAGCGCCCAATCTATTAATGGGGGTATAATTCCTATATTCCTCTCCATACCCGAAGGTGCCAGAGGCAGCCATTATCGGGTTTCTCATCTTTATTTTGTCGATTTCAACAGAAAGATTAACCTTTTTATTCAATTCTCTCCCAGCTTAAAGTTAGCAGTATGAACTTCCAACACCGTGGTCTTCGAGAAGACTTCACTCAATAAAATTCTCTTGGTTCCACAGGATAGTAGTGCTGTCAAAAACGGGACCTTCCCTGCAAACCCTCTGATAAGAAGTTTCACTATTTCCAGCTTTTTTGACCTTTGTTGGAATACTGCAACCCAGACAAGCTCCAACTCCACAGGCCATTTTGTTCTCTAAAGAAATCTGACAGGGGATATTTTGTGAAGAAGCAATTTCTGAGACGGTTCGAAGCATAAGAGAAGGTCCACAGGCAAAGAGCATAAGATCTTGGGTTTTTGAAGGTGAAGAATCGCTTAAAAAGTTTTGAAGTAGGTCAGTAACTATTCCCTTAGTGCCCACACTTCCATCCTCCGTACTGACCTCTACCTTGGCTCCTACTCTTTTAAAGTCCTTAACACAAAGGATATCCTCCCCAGTTTTCCCACCGATAAAAACAATAAGATTTTTTTGCCTTACGCGCGAGCCTTCTGCCTTTTTCAGTACTTTAGTTAGAGAGAAGAGGGGGGCAACACCGATTCCCCCTGCTACTATAATAGCTGTCTTAAAATTCTGCTTTAAATTAAAACCATTGCCTAAGGGACCTATCAAATCAATCTCTTCACCTTTCTCCTTTTCAGAGAGCATGAGAGTTCCCTTCCCTATAATACGATAAAGGATCTCCATACAGGTAGGATGTCCTTTGTGGTTATCACTTTCCTGGCATACTCTATGGATTCCAAAAGGGCGACGCAGTAAAGGATCAAGGAGATTTGTTACCCTCACCATAACGAATTGCCCTGGTTTCGCACGGGAAGCTATTCTGGAACAAAGAATTCTCATCCTATAATACTGGGATGAAATCTTCCGATTAAAGACAATCCTTGACATAGATCAGTATCTTCTATCACCCGTGACTGGCAAAGTTGTTTTTAAAGGAGGGGATTGATTTCATCTCTAGTAACATGACAATAGCATCTTCCTTGGTGTCAGAGTAGTACCCCTTTGTAACTCCTATAGGCTTGAAGCTATATTTTCTATAGAGGGATAGTGCTTCATGATTAGACTCCCGCACATCCAATAAAGCGATTTTCACGCCTCTCTTAAAGGAAAGAGATAGGCTATGTTCTAGCAAACCCCTTGCTACCCCACCCCTTCTAAAATCAGGATGACATGCAAGGTTGAGGATATGCATTTCCTCGTCGACGAACCAAAGATAGATATATCCCAGGACTTTGTGCTGTCCCAAGTGATTTGAGTGCGCAACAAAAATCTTCGAAAACTCAGAGTGAATCTCCTTAAGGAAGAGATCCTTTGACCAAGGAGTGGTAAAAGAAAGGTTTTCAATCTCTAAAACCTCATCCATATCAGAAAGTGACATCTCGGATATTTCAAAGGATTTTATAAGGGGTAGGTTGCAATCTTCCCGAAGCACTTTAAGATTCCTCCCTTTCTTTAACTTCCCTACTTAAGATCTCACTGGCTGAACGAATTCCTTTCTGACCACTCAATGAGAGTATATTCACTAACTCGGGCAACTTCTCTTTCTGGCTTTTGTCAGCAGCTTCTATAATCATAGGAAGATTTACACCTGTAATTATTTCAATTTTTCCCTCGCTAAGTAAAGATAAGCTAAGATTGGAAGGGGTGCCTCCAAACATATCAACCAGAATTAAAACTCCCTCACCTGTATCAATACTTTTAACAGCTGCTAAAATCTTTTTCCTCGCTTTGTCGGGATGGTCACTGAGATTGATGGAAACCGCTTTAAAATTATTAAGCTTTCTGTCAGTAATCATCTCTGCAGCCTTAAGCAGTTCTTCTGCCAACCGCACGTGAGCAACAATAATAACACCTATACCTACCATGGAAGCCCTCCTTATGAATACTAGCCTTTCCCCAAGTCTCTATGGACTACTCTCACCAGGCAATCCTTTTTAGAAAGAATTTTCTCCAAGCTATTGATCACCACTACCGAGCGGTGTTGGCCGCCTGTGCATCCCACTCCAATAGCAAGGTAGGTCTTTCCCTCTTTTTTATATTGGGGAATCAGAAAATTGATTAATGACAGGAACTTCTTTTGAAAGTTTTCTGCAACTTTATTTTTCATCACATAGTTTTGAACGCTCTTATCATTCCCAGATAAATCTCGAAGGTCGCTCACGAAAAATGGGTTAGGCAAGAATCTCACATCCATCATCAAATCAGTATCATAGGGTATACCAAATTTATAACCAAACGAGGTAAGAGTGATACTCATCTTCTTTTTATTAGAAACTTTAGAAAAGAGTTGAGTGATTACCTCTCTTAACTGATGAACCGTCAAGCTCGATGTATCTAAGATCTCACTAGCAAGCATTCTTAAGTCTGAGAGCTTGCCCCGCTCCCTCTTTATCCCCTCTAACACGGATCCTTTTTCTGCAAGGGGATGCTGACGCCTTGTTTCTTTAAAACGCCTTACCAATGCCTCGTCACTAGATTCTAAAAATAGAACATCAATCTTCTCTCCCTTCTTTTTGAGTCCCTTGAAGATATCAGGATATTCTTTTAGGAAAGCCCTCTCTCTTATATCCATCACCATTGCAATCTTAGAAATTTCACCAGAAGAGGCCTTGCAGAGTTCTATAAACTTTGGTAGCAATACAGGGGGGAAGTTATCCACACAAAAGAAATCAAGATCTTCCAGAGCCCTTATAGCCGTGCTCTTACCTGAACCAGATAGCCCCGTGAGGATTACAATCTTTATACTTTGCATAAAACCAACTCTTATAACAAGGCCCAGAAAACTAGTGAGGCAAGATCTATAAAGCAGGACAAATTCTAAAAGGAGAGGTCCTTAGCCTTATGCTGACGAGCACTTCAAACTAAAGGATTGGATGAAGGTAATTAAACTTTAACATTTTTCATCTTCTTCCACCATTAGCGTGAAAAGATCTTCCCCGGTTTTTGCCTTCATACACTTTTCCCTAAAGTCTTCATTTTTTGCTATACGCGAAATCCTAGCGAGTGCTTTCAGGTGGGTTCCTGCAGATCTTTCTGGTGCAACCAGAAGAAAAAAGAGATGGCTCGCTTTACCATCTAGAGCGCCAAAATCGATGCCTTCCCTACTCCGTCCAAAGGCTACTAACAACTCATCAATATTCTTTAACTTGCCATGGGGAATAGCTACCCCATCGTTTATTCCTGTACTGCCCAACTTTTCCCTTTCCAGAAGAACTTTTAAAAGTTCTTCCTTATTGACCTTTTCTTCAAACTGAGCAAGGTGTGATACCAACTCTTCCAAAACACCTTTTTTAGTTTTGGCGGTTAAATCCGAAAGAATTAATTTCTGGTCTAAAATCTCACTAATTTTCATGACTTTTAAGGTAGTGTGGTTTTATGTTTCAGGCTCAATAAGTCCATAATCTCCATCTTTTCGATGGTAGATGACATTGACTTTCCCGGAGGAATCATTAATGAAAACCAAAAAGTCGTTATCTAACAACTTCAATTGCATGACAGCTTCTTCTAAAGACATTGGTTTAGCAAAAACGTTTTCCGTCTTGATGATTTTGGGTTTCTGATCCTCTCCTATACTCGTTGAGGACAGGATATTGTAGCGACCGGTTATTTGAGGGGGAGTGGTAATGGTCTTACGCCGTTTTAGCTTCTCCCTCTGTTTCTTCATCTGGCGATCTACTTTATCCACTGCCAAATCAATGGCGGAATACATGTCGTTGGTTTCTTCTTTAGCATTGATGGTTATTTTATTAGCTTTTAGCATAATCTCTACGGCACATCTATGTTTCTCTGCGGAGAGCACAACATTGATTTCGGCCGGACCATCAAAATGCTTTTTTACTCTGGATACTTTTTCTACTGCATATTTTCTCAATGATGCTGTTGCCTCTAGATGCCTAAAAGTGACAGAAATGTCTCCCATCTGTAAATCCTCCCCCTTATATTTTTCTTTTTATTCAATGGGTGAGTATCGTGCTCATTCCCGTTATTGAGGATTATGGAAATTTTATAGGTTAAACTTCTCTCCTAGGTAGACTTCCCTAGCTCTGGGACTGCTGACAATGGTTTGAGCATTACCATGCTCCAGTATTTTACCCTGCGATATGATATAAGCCCTGTCACAGACTCCCAAGGTTTCGCGCACATTATGATCGGAAATCAAAACACCAATTCCTTTTTCCCTCAATTGGTTAATAATATTCTGGATATCACTAACCGCAATAGGATCAATGCCCGTAAAAGGTTCATCAAACAGAAGAAAAAGTGGTGAGGTAACCAATGCCCTGGTTATCTCTAGCCTTCTCCTCTCTCCTCCTGAGAGCACATAAGCCTTGCTCTTGGCAAGGGAAGAAAGCCCCAGCTCTTTTAAAAGCTCATTCAATCTTTCCTTCATCTCATCTTTACTGAGATTGAACCTCTGCAAGATAGCCAAGATATTCTCTTCTACGGTCAGCTTTCTAAATACCGATGCTTCTTGGGGGAGGTAGCTGATTCCGTTGCGGGCCCTTAAATACATAGGATAGTCTGTAATATCTTCCCCATTAAAATAAACGCTCCCTGCCTCAGGTTTATACAAACCCACAATCATATAAAAAGTAGTGGTCTTTCCGGCACCGTTAGGACCTAGCAAACCTACTACTTCCCCTGACTGCAACTCCAAGCTTAAATTATCAACAACCTTTCGATTACCAAAACATTTGGTGAGTCCTCTTGTCTCAAGCTTCTTCATCGTTCGTTTTATACCTCTACACTTTTAGCACGGAAAATGCCAACTACACCTCTTAATGCTACTATAATGGCTCCCATTGTTCAGCAAATATCTTCCAGTTTCCACCATCTTTCTTGAGTGTCAGCATCTTCATCCCATAGTCAGAATAATTATCTGCCTGGTAGTACTGTGTGAAACTCACCTGTGATTGATTATCCTCTAAGACAATCTGAGGGTCACTAAATGATAACGAAATTTTTTGATATCTATCATTAAGACCCTTTTTATATTTTTCCCATTGATGCCAGTCCATTCCCCGTGAGCTAAAATCTTTAGAATAACATCCCATATAGTTCTCCAGATCCTCACTTTCCCAATAGCGTTTCCAGTCTAAGATAAACTTTCGGATGGTTTCTGTCTCGTCAGCTTGGAGACTCTCTTCTTTCTCAAGAGAGGGTTCTTCTTTTTCTCCAGTTGCCTCCGCTTTTACTTTCGGTTTAGGCGGAGCGGGAATTGCTTCTACTTGTTTAGCACCCCCTTTCTCTTCTTCCTTCATGCCCTTGGGATAGATAGTAGAATCCACCTTTCCTTCAAAGAAAATCTTATCCTCTTCCAACAAGACGGTCACCTTTTCACAGGAAATGAGGTTGTCATCCTGCCAGATTCTAGGCTGGCCGGTCATGATTATCTTCTGTTCTGGATTGTAAAAGACAATCTTTTTTCCCGTAGCAATTCTATCCTTCTGAGTCATCTTGACGTTACCTATGGCTTCAATCCTCCTTATACCCCCTCCATCCTGATATTTTACTGTCATTAAGTCTGAAAAGATGACCATATCCGCCTGCTTGGCTACTACATTCCCCCTAAAGGTTATCTTATTTCTCTTGTTATCCGCCTCCAAGGTACTGGAGGTAATTTTTACGGGTTTCTCTGACGCAAAAGGAGCAGATCGGGTTTTCTTTTTGGGTGTATCTTTAGGCCGCGCTACAACCTCTTCCAGCTTTTCCTGCGGAAGCATTGCAACCTCAACTTCTTCATCTCCTTTTTCTTTCTTCTCCTCTGTTTTTTCCTCTCCTTCCCCTTCAGTCTTCGGAACCTCTTCCACCAAGGTCTCTTCCCTTATCCCATCCTCAGGCAATAACTGACTTGTTACCGCTTCTTCCACTTCCTCTTTTTGAACAGGACCTGAAACAGATGGCTCGGTATCTACAGTGGCTTTCACCTCCTTTTCCTCTTCAGGAGTTACCTTAGCAACAACCACTGGTTCTTTAAGTTCCGGATACCTCTGAGCTATTAACAGAACCTTCGCCCTTATTTTTCGAGCCATTCCCCTAATGAGAAAATTCAGTTCATTACCTTCAACAAAGTCCTTGGAAAAAGGGGGATCTCCTAAAGAATCAAACACATAAACATCAAGACTCAGATTGCTGCTAATTTTAGTCAGGCTCCCAAACACCAAGAAGTGCACCTGAAGCTTTTCAGAGATATCCCTTAGTGTAAACTCATTAAAATTAAAGGGGGCTTCGCCCTCCAGCAACTTTTTAACGTTTGCCTGATCTACCACCACAATCTGCTCCTCTGTTGCCACCTGGTAGGAAAGCTCCATGGCAATGGTATCTCTAAGATGATCCGGGCTCTCATCACTATATACCTCAAAAGGCAACACGGCAACTTTAGCCGTCATCTTGGCTACCGCTGTGGAGGCACCGAAGAAAACAGCTATAAGCGTGATACTTGCTGTGAGAAACCTTGAGATCATTTTTTCTCTAATGCCCTCACCTCTTTCAATATATACAACCTCTCTTCATCCAAGTCGACGACCATTCCCTTCCCGTTCATGACCATTTCCTCACTACTAAGCGTAACATCATCATCCGTAAAAATCTTTCTCTCTTCAGCATTGTAGTGAAAGGAATCCGTTTGGATACGATATCCTTCATCAGTTATCGCAACAATATCGCCAAATACTTTAATATCTTTTGAATCGGTATAGAGCTCTCCTCGTTCGGCAGTCAGTTTGTAAACTTTCCCCTTAGTAGAAAAGAAGGTTACCTCCATTGATTGTAGGGCAATTTTGTTTTTATCCCTAAAATATTGAGCAGACTGTGCATCAAGTTCCCACTCCTTGAATCCATCCTGATTAGTCTGTTCATAGTGGATACTGTCAATTTGCATACTTACCCCTTGAGGGGGCAAATTTTCAAGAGGTTTCGAGTCACGAGGAATGAGGAAGTTGCGTACTAATGCGACCATGACCAGAATGAAGGTGAGGGATGCAGCTGCGAGCAAAATATATCGTATCTTCTTCATAAGAATTTTAAAAAGTCAGTGGCCATGCGGGCTCTTTTAGAAACCACCTTTATTGTGAGTATTCTCAATTATCCCGGTACCTCTCAGTTATTCCCTCCCACTTATTTTGGACTTTTAACAAAAGCTCACATATCTCTCTTACTGCCCCTTCTCCCCCCCTTTTACTGGCAACATAATCAACCACCTTTTTTACCTCTGGGATGGCATCCCCTACGGCTGCAGAAAAGCCAACTCTCTTAAGCACTGGGATATCCACAAGATCATCCCCCACGAACCCAACGTTTATATCCTTTAACTTTTTCTCCTTGAGGATTTTCTCGTAAATTTCTATCTTGTTGATCACTCCCTGATAGACCTTCTTAATGCCCAAATCCCGAGCCCGATGCAAAACCACCTTTGACTTCCTGCCAGTGATAAGAGCTATCTCAATCCCAGCACGCATCAGAAGCTTGAGCCCATGGCCGTCCCGCACATTGAAAGCCTTTATTTCTTCTCCTCTATCATTATATATTATTTTACCGTCGGTCAAGACCCCATCAACATCCAGCATGAGGAGCTTAACGGATTTAAGCTTTTTTCGGTTCACTCTTTTCATACCACTCCGGCCCTTAATAAGTCGTGCATGTGAATAATGCCAACGGGTCTGCCACTGTTATCTTCTGCCAGGATAAAAAGGGAAGTGATTGAGAACTCCTCCATCCAATGCAGTGCCTTAGCTGCCAAATCATCCTTTGCAACAGTTCTAGGATTTTGGGTCATTATCGTACTGGCCCTGTGATTGAGCAAATTATCCTCCCTCTCCAGTGCCCTTCTTAAGTCTCCGTCGGTTATAATCCCAACCAATCTACCTTCTTTGTCGCAAATCCCAGCCACCCCTAATCTCTTAGAGGTCATTTCCAGTAAGCCCTCTTTCATCAAGGTATCTTCCTGAACAAGAGGCACTTCATCTCCTTTGTGCATGAGATCTTCTACTCGAAGCAGTAGTTTCCTTCCCAGTGCTCCGCCAGGATGAAGCATGGCAAAATCACTCTCTTTAAATCCTCTCTTTTCCAGAAGGGCGAGGGCAAGGGCATCACCCATGGCCAAGGTTGCGGTAGTACTTGCTGTGGGGACAAGTCCTAAGGGGCAGGCCTCCTCCTTAACTCCCGTGTCAAGTATAACATCTCCACCTTTTGCTAAAACTGAATTGAGTTTACCGGTCATCACGATCAATTTTATCCCCCACCTTTTGATGAGCGGTAAAAGTTGAATGATTTCTTGGGACTCTCCACTATTAGAAATGGATAAAACTACATCCTCCTTTGCAATCATTCCAATATCTCCATGAATGCCCTCTGCCGGGTGGAGAAAAAAGGCCGGTGTTCCCGTGCAAGCAAAGGTAGATGCAATTTTTTGGGAAACAATACCCGACTTGCCAATACCAATCACAATCACCTTTCCCCTACATTGATAGAGTAAGTCAACAGCCCTCACAAAGTTATCATCAATCTTCTCTCTCAAGGTCTGGATAGCCTCTTCCTCTATCTTCAGCACCCTCTTCGCCTGATTAATAACTGTTTCCTGTACCTTACTACAATCCTTCTCAGTCATCTTTAAATCTTCCTTATTACTGTTTATTCCTGCTTAAATATATGATGAGTTTTTATTGAAAGGTACCACCTTTAACCACGTGATCAATTGACTGTATCTGTTTGAGCAAGGAGGGTAAATCATTTAATTCCAGCATGTTTGGCCCATCACACAAAGCCCTATCGGGCTGTGGGTGGACTTCCACAAATAGTGCATCGATCCCCACAGCAGTGGCCGCACGGGAAAGATAAGTTGCAAATTCTCGCTGCCCACCCGAGGCAGACCCTAACCCTCCTGGAAGCTGCACACTGTGCGTAGCGTCAAATACCACAGGGTAACCGAACGTATGCAAGATCACCAATGAGCGCATATCTGCAACCAGGTTATTATAGCCAAATGAAAATCCTCTCTCTGTGACCAGCACCTGGTGATTACCCGTTGAAGTAACCTTATCAATTATATTTTTCACCTCGTGAGGAGACATGAATTGTCCCTTTTTAATATTAACGGCTCTCCCTGTTTCAGCTACCTTGATGATAAGATCAGTTTGTCGGGAAAGCAAGGCAGGTATCTGAATAACATCTAGAACAGTCGCTGCGGATTCTATTTCTTCAAAGCGATGGACATCAGATAGAACAGGAATATTAAGTTTTTCCTTCACCTCCTGAAGAATTTCAAGCCCCTTTTTAAAGCCTGGTCCTCGATACGAGTCGAGGGAACTCCTGTTTGCCTTATCATAGGAGGTTTTAAATATATAGGGGATAGAGAGAGAAGATGCGATCTCTTTTAGGGCTCCTGCAACATGAAGGGTAACATCCAACCCTTCAATAACACAAGGACCAGCAATCAATACTAAAGGGTTATTGCCGCCTAAAGGTATATTTTTTATTCTAATTTCCCTGGTCAATGACTAACCTTCTTAATTTATTATATCAATAAAAAAAGTGAGATAGCAAGATGAAAAATCTCAATAACTTAAAGCCTTTACTTATAGCTTCTTATTTGCAATATGTCAATATACTTCCTTAACACTTCCGAAATTTTTAATATCAAAAATGGGGAGCTGTTTCAATAGGATGCGCTTGTCCAAATCTGGTGCCCCAGATACTACTTCACTCACTGCCAGGCCCCCTATTTCCTATCAAAAGATGTTTTCCATAAACATCCTATGGGTTTACCCAGTACAGATACCATATCTTGTAGTGCCTTTTACCTTGACAGATAAAGGGTTCTTTCCTTATACTTCCAATGTCCAAAAGTGAGTTCCTTCAGCCAAGGCCGATTGCATACCGGTCTACGAGTCCGCAGATTCGTGTTTTCTTGAGTATAAAGAACAAGATGCGCAGTAATCACCTGTTTTTCTAAACGAAATTTTAACCCAGATTTTGCAGTAGACGTCGTGGCGAGGCGTAGAAAACCGCAGC
>JAZFSJ010000351.1:0-2091 GCA_036446115.1 Thermodesulfobacteriota bacterium
ACTGATCTGGAAAGAAATGTATTATTCTGGAATAAAGGGTCTGAAAACATATTTGGATACAAGGCCGAAGAGATAACAGGCCGTCAAAAAATAGATATATTGTATCATAATGATGAGGCAAAAAAGATAGTAGAGGAGATTAGGCCATTAAGATTTGAAAATAAAAGAGGGACTAGTATTGATATTAAGGAAGCAACAAAAGATGGGCGTGAGCTTTGGATGAACTTGAGTTTAACCCCTAGGTTTGATGAGGAAAACAATGTTATAGGATTCTTGGGCATTGGGAATGATATCTCAGAACGCAAGCAGGCAGAGGAGGCGCTGGAGAAGGCATACGATGAGCTGGAAGTAAAAGTTGAGGAAAGAACCAAAAAACTAAAAGAGGAAACTGAAAAACTTGTAAGAATGAATAAATTGTTCGTAGATAGGGAATTGATGATGAAGGAGTTGAAGGAAGAGATAAAAAAGCTGAAAAGGAAGATGTAATTTTTGAGAAAAATCCAGAAAAGAGAGGGAGTATGAGAAGTTATAAAATGACATTTCTTTTCCTTATCTTATTTTCATTGATGATAATCGGATCGGGCTGCGGGGAGAAGGAGGAGCCGACAAAGAAAAAATTGAAGGAAAAAATATCGGTTGGTTCAGAAAAGACAGTTGGAAAGGTGTTGAATTTTGGGGCTTCAGGTAGCGGGAGCCCCCAGAAGATATTTAAACAGTATACCCCTCTTACTGAATATATAGATAAGAAACTGGGGCGCAGGGTGAAATTGGTTCAGAAGAGGACATATGAAGAACTGAATGAACTATTTAAGAAAGGAGAAATTACTTTTGGCCGAATAGCCACCGGTGGATATATCAGGCTTAAGAAAGAAATCGATATCGACATACTGGCCCTGGTTGCGAAACACGGAGATCCACACTACAAGGCAGTCATCATTGTCCTGAAAGACAGCCCTATTACCAGTTTTGATCAGTTAAGGGGCAAGACCTTTGCGTTTGTCGATCGATTTTCCAATTCAGGCTTCAATTATCCATCGTATCTTGTGGCTCAGAAAGGTTCAAATATCGACGCCTTTTTCTCCACACACATGTTTAGTGGCGGCCATGACAAATCGATTATGGCTGTCCTTAACAAAGATGTGGATGGTGCCAGCGTTTCCTCTACTTCTCTTTTAAGGGCAGGAACAAAGAATCCGGAGGTTAAGAGCAAGATTAAAGTAATCCGGGAGTCCCCACTCTTTGTAAGAGGGCCTGTTGTTGTCAAGGCAGAAATGCCCAGGGATTTCAAGAAGAGGCTCAGAGAGATCATGTTCAAGATGCACCTGGATGAAGATGGCAGAAATGCTCTGAAAGCCATGAAGATAGATCGATTCATCCAGGGTAAGGATTCAGATTTTGACACCGAAAGGGAAATGTTAAGGGTTGTTAATAAAGATAAAGGAAAGAAGTAGTTTGAGGCGTTGTGGCAAATGATTGCAGACACCGGGTAACTAAAAGGGTAATAAAAAGATGAAAAAGCTAAAGAGCATCGGTACCAGGATAACCTTTTCAATGATATTCATCACACTGGTCACAGGATTCGCCACTATTTCTGTTGTACAAATAACCATGTCTAAAACCCTTACTGCTGCCCTTAAGGAAAAGGGTCTATCTGTTTGTAAGAACTTAGCCGCCAGTTCTCTTGAATCAATATTGGTAGAAGACCGGATAGAATTACGGGAACTATTAGAAAAGCATAAAGAGGCTATAAATGATCTATCTTATGCATTTATCATCGACAAGCAAGGCAATATCATAATCCACACCTTTTCTGAGGGTTTCCCTTTGCATCTTCTCTGGGCCAACAGGATCAATCTCGGTCAAACAAACAGCGTGAAACTTTTAGATACCGAAGATGGGTTAATCCACGATTTTGCCGTGCCGATCATGGCAAATAAGCAGATGGTGGGGACGGCCCGGGTGGGAATTTCACAAAAATCGATGAAGGCGGCTATCTCAAATATTACTATCGTATTCATCATAATTATCTTCCTAATCATAGGGGTCGGAGTCCTTATGTCTTTTGGTCTTACCCGGCTGATTGTAAAGCCC
>JAZFSJ010000352.1:0-2135 GCA_036446115.1 Thermodesulfobacteriota bacterium
ACTCCCTCATTAATGCATGTTCAAACTTGATTTTATTTTCATGCGTCCCCTTGCGATAGCATCGCAAAATATATTGTTTACTCTCCCCACCTCGCAAGGTCTCGAGGTCATAGCTAATATTCACATAACCTGTTTCATTGCGCTCCACACTGATCAATTTGCCGAGATCATAGTATTGAGAGACGATGTCGCTCAGATATTCAAATAATGAAGATTCAATAATCGCTTTCACGGGCGTTCCCTGCACTATTTTTTGGGATCATAGAAGTTTGACATACAAGCCTACTTCCTCTTATTATACTTCTCACCAAGAAAAAGCTTATCAGTATCGTGATAGACTGGCAATACTAGATGAAGAAGATAGTGAAAATGTTTTTTAACTTCTGTAGTTTTCACTCAGACTTCATACAAAAACCACAGGCGGTTGTTGTGTCTGCAAAACAACTTGTTGCGCTATTTGAAGATGCAATAAATATTCAGCAACCAAATACGCTTGGAGGAAGCACAGAGAGCCTGAAAAGTTACTATAAGATGATCCAGCAATTTGCCACTATAGCTCACACATACCAGGACTTGATACCAGATGAATATGATACTTCATCCATTTTGGAATTTAGTGATTTTATTTTGGGCTTGAAGTTTAAAGAATTTCAAAAGATAGCGAATAACCTACCTTTATTACTTGATGGGGTCGTTCTACAAGATAAGACAGCGTCCGACCCAGAAGTGGCTATTGATCCTTCATGGGAGACCACTGTAGCTGTGCTTTCTCAGAATCTTCCAGGTGAAATAGACTTAACCGATAGCAATCAGGATAAGTTAATTTATAAAGCAGCCACTGACTTAATGGACAAATATTCGGACATTTCTGCTCTTAAGAATCTCGATAAATGGCTAACTTCAGATCCAGAGAATTATAAAAATGCAATGCTTCTGGTTTCGAAGCTTGCACTATCAAAAATATATGTGAAACAAATAAATTCTCCTCTCCACGTATCACTCGTAGTCGCCATGTATAATGAGCACAACAGGATCCGTCCCAAAAGAAGCGATAACCCCTATGGCGAAGATTTCGTCCGGCGTAAAGTTGACCAAATGGGCTGGCTACTGAAGGATTCGCCTGTAAGTTTTAACATGATTCTTGTCGATGATGGTTGTCCGTGCCAAAGCGGGGAGATAGCAGAGCAAATTATTGGAACAGAGGGGTACAGAAATGTAAAGGTTCTTTGTCTTGACGATGACATCAAATGCCAGTCACCTGTTATCATAGGATTAAAGTCCACATCCGACAGCCGAAAGGGAGGATCCATTCAATATGGCATGTGGCAGGCATTAGAAGATTATTCCGAAGGTGATACGCCGCATATAGTTGTCTACACAGATGCTGATATGGCAGCACCTGTCAATGCAATTGGGCTTTTACTGGAGAAACAAAACGATAAAACGATGGTTACTATCGCCTCACGCTATGAGGCGGGGAGTATTTGTCGCGGACCCTGGGGTAAAAATGGAGAAGTTCAAGGGTTGACTGAGTTTGATCGTCGAATGGTTGGCTTGCGCGGCCTTGTGTTTTCAACGTTATTTCCGCATACAGGGAAAATCACGGACACCCAATGTGGTCTCAAGGCTTTTAATGCACAGCTTTTGAGACAAATACTTTCGAAAACCGAGGTAAGGACATTCTCGTTTGATATCGAGTTGTTGCTGCTTGCAGCAGATGCTGGATCAGCCATCGCTTCTGCGCCAATTTACTGGCATGATAGCTTTGCCGAGTCTAGTTTTTGGAGATAGGCAGGTGAGAGATCAAACGGGCAAGTAACCAATAACATGTCTTTGACAGCCGTTGTTCTTCTCTTAATAGCCGCATTCACCCATGCGGGTTGGAATTTCCTTGGCAAAAGGGACCATCCGACCCTCGCTTATTTCTTGGTGGCCAACACCATAGGTGTGGTCTGTGTGTTGCCCATCCTCATTTACTACTGCAATAAGATTCCTTTCATTCCTCCCACTGTGTGGATGTTTTCGATTATTTCCGGTTTTTTCCTGGCCTCCTATATGGCCGCTCTTGCGGGAGCTTACCGCCTTGGGGATATGTCCATCGCCTATCCCCTGGCACGTTCATTACCCGTTATCAT
>JAZFSJ010000353.1:0-2526 GCA_036446115.1 Thermodesulfobacteriota bacterium
ATAGTTATAGATAAAATGGAAGGCGTCTGCATATTTTCCTTGGATACGACCGTATTGAGAAACGGCAGCAGGATTATATTTCTTGCTTCAAACGGAAAGGCGAAGGAGGTAACTTTAGAAGATTACCTTATTTCAGGTGATAAGATAATCGTCAGTGATCTCCTCCCTGAAAGCGGACAGATAATCACCGCCGGGCAAGAAGCTCTATTTGAGGGTATACAGATTTCCGTAGTCAATTAAGGATACCGTAAATGAAAATATCCCGCAAAGCTGTAGACAAGCCTGTATTGGTGACGCTTATCACGCTCATTCTAGTGATACTCGGTATCATCGGCCTGCGGACCCTGCCCCTCGAGGAATATCCTAATATCAACGTCCCCTGGATAGTAGTAGCAATACCTTATCCAGGAGCTGCGGCTGAAGATATAGAGCAGCAGGTCACAGTTAAAGTGGACGAGAAGTTAAACGGTATTAAGCACTTAAAACGACTCCTTTCCTTCGCAAGAGAGGGAGCATCGGTGCATGTCATAGAACTTTACGAGAAAGCAGACAAGCAGGATGCGTTAAATGAAGTAAAAGAAAAAGTTGACCAGATCAAAAGGGAGTTCCCGGAAGATGTGGAAGAACCTTTGGTCGAGGATATTGCATTTGATAGCGTTCCGATAATTCTGGTTAATGTTACTGGAGAAGTGGACCCCCAGACTTTAAAAGAGATTGCGAAGGATATAAAAATCGAAATAGAGGCTGTCTCTGGTGTGAGAGAAGTAGCATTTTATGGCGGGCTTGAGAAGGAAGTGCAGGTTCAGGTTGACCCCAGGAAAATGGAACAGTATCACCTTTCATACTCTATCCTAATTGCTGCCCTCCGGCAGCAAAACGCTAACCTGCCTGGAGGATACCTTAAGTTGAACAGTTATGAGTATCTTGTGCGAACCGAGGGAAAGTTTAATGATGTGAAGGATATCGGCTCAACTGTGGTCGCTGTAAAAGCGGGCCATCCGATTTTTTTAAGTGAAGTTGCGGAAATCAAAGAAACGCACAAAAAGATAAATACATATTCAAGGTACAATGGTATACCCAGCGTGTCACTGGTAGCTTACAAACAGACTGAGATCAACACGATGAAGACTACCAGAGCTATTAAGCAAATTGCAGCTGAATATAATGCTCGTATGCCCGAAGTAGTGCAAATCACAACTACCATGGACAAAGGTGATGATATATCCCTGATGGTAAAGCAGCTTAGCTCCAATGCCTTTTATGGCTTACTTTTCGTCCTCTTTACTCTGATGATATTTATGGGGCTGCGCAATTCAATTCTTATCGCTGTCGCCATACCCTTTTCTCTCTTCGTGGGTTTTTTATTCATGTGGTTAGCTGGATTCTCCCTTAACATGATTACAATGTTCTCTCTTATTCTAATAATCGGCCTGGTCGTGGATGGAGCCATGATTGTAGGGGAAAACATTTATTACTATTTTGAGAAGGGGCTCAATCCGGTTGACGCCTCAAAAAAAGGAATCTCGGAGGTTGGAACCGCTGTCATCTCTGCAGACCTCACGACTATTTCTGCGTTTTTCCCGATGATATTTATCGCCGGAATTATGGGGCAGATCATGTCCTTCATGCCGTATGTTGTTATATTCGCCCTTGCAGGCTCCATAATCATCGACCATCTTACACTTCCCATGATTGCCTCAAAATATATGCGCCCCAGTAAAAAAGACAAACAGATGAAAAGGTTTGCCCGGATATTTTTCATCGGAGACAGGCTCTTTCGTTTCCTGACCAGGTATTATAAGCCACTATTACGCTGGGCCATCTTCCACAGAAAAACTGTTGTAGCTGCTGCTCTCCTAACTTTTTTTATTGCTCTGTTCATCATTGGTTCCGGCGCGATAAAAGTAGATTTTTTCCCGAAGGAAGATATGGGGCGCTTTAATATAAATTTCGAGCTTCCTATGGGTACAACTGTAGAAAAGACTAACCGTATTGCACAGCAGATCGAAAGGCTAATCGCCAAGATCCCTGAGGTAAAGGAGTATGTTTCTACTATTGGTGATACCGAGATGATATTGTCCGACCTTGCCGAGACTGCAGGAAGTAGTTCTGGACCCGAGTTTGGAAAGATAATTATCAATATAGGCTATGATAACGAGCGAAAAAGAAACCAGTCAGAGATTATTGAAGAGTTGGATTCAAAGTTAGCCGAGATTCCAGGGATTAAATATAACTTCTTCGAGTTTGAAATGGGACCGCCCGTAGGCAGGCCGGTAGCAATACAGATATACGGAGAGGAATTTGAGGAGCTTAAAAACATAAGCCAAACGGTTGAAAAACATTTGAAAAGCATTGCCGGGACGAGAAACATTCAAAACAGTTTTCAGGAAAATAAACCCCAGATATCTATTAAAGTCGACAGAACAAACGCAGCAAAGCACGGAATCACTGCCCAGGAGATAACAATGCAGGTAATGGCTGCATTTCTTGGCTACGAGGCTACTGAAATCATGCTGGGCGATGAAC
>JAZFSJ010000354.1:0-2274 GCA_036446115.1 Thermodesulfobacteriota bacterium
ATAAAGACTTCTTGACTTAGTGTTCTTCTGGATGATACCTTTGAAATTAGCTTCGCTAAATCATTGGAAGAATGGATTGGTGGAGTAATGGAGTGGTGGGTTTTTGCTTCCTATAATAGAGAATCTGAAAGAGATGGGAGAAAAACAGAAAAGTAACCGAATCACTATCTTGCTTTTAGTATCGCTCCTACAGATGGGAGTAGCTGCCCTGCTGTTGAACAATCTCAGCATGGAAAACTGGTCTGCCGTCTATGCGGAAGATAGTAAGGGATACCTCTTAGCAGCTCGCTTCTTTTTAGGGGAAGAAATTCCCTCTTCTTCCCTTCCCCTTCTAAAGTACCGGCTGTTCAGTCCGGTAATACCCTTTATGGCATCTCTTACGGCTCGATTTCTTTCCTTAGAATATTCATTTCTTTTCCTCAATTTCTGCTTTTGGTTATTGTCCGTCTATTTGCTTTATGGATTTTCGAAAAACCTTCTTGATGAACGATTGGCTTATTATTGTACACTTCTGTTTACAACTTCTCTACCTATGATTATTTGGGGACTTCCTGTCATGGTTGATATGGCAGCTTTCTTTTTTGCACTCCTCAATTGTTGGTTGATTACCCGCTTGTTATCCGATAGGAGCCCCAGGTATATGGTTGTTGCACTAACCCTTCCCTTGGCCATTCTGACAAAGCCTAATCTTACATCTCTCCTCCTATTTTTTATGTTGTATGCCGTTTTTCAAAGAAGGCATTCAAGGATACTACCGGTGGTGTTTATTACTTTCATTCTGGTTGGGGTGGTGTATTTGGGTCTGGGATTAGGTGTGGAGGATTTTGTTACCTACGGTTACTTGCGACACCAGGGCTTCTTCTATGTAGTGAACGCACTGTTGTTTTGTTTCCATTGGGGGTTTCCTTTAGCGGTGTGGGGATATTTTTCAGGGAAGGGCCAAAGGGATTTTTATCTCACCTACCTGATTAGCACCTTTGGAGGGTACCTTCTCTTTGTTCATAATCCCCGCCTTTTGTTTATCATCTATCCGGCAGTTCTTCCCCTTGTTGTCAGGGGAATGGAGGCATGTGCTCATAGGATAGCTGAACGCTGGCAGCAAAAGCCCGAGCGCACCGTTACTGCCCTGGTTTTTGGATATATGCTTACCTCAAATGTTCTTACCCTGTTATATCTCCTAATTACCAGAACCTTTCAGTATCGATCTGTCGAAAGTTTAACCCGGAATTTGCAGTAAACACCTACTGCAAATTCCGGGTTTGAAACATCTTCTAAAATAGAAGAAAAAGGGGAAAAAGTGTTCCTTAGTCACTTGGAGGTGTGCTCAATTTTCATGTGAGATTTTCTGACAGAGATTATATACAAGAGGATAATAATTATTAATAGTACGCCACCCAGGAAACTTAATGAACTTAGCACAGGTAAGGGAACTTTACTTATAAGCGGGAAGTCAACTAATGCCAATAGGTATGGAGGAGGGAGTGCTACACCGGGATAGGAAAGTATTAGCCCCCCGATCATTGACTTGCGATAGGGTATAGTTTTATTTTGAATGAGTGTACTCAATAGCACTATGTAAGGAAAAACTAAAAATAAAAGATAATGAGACCATGAAATAGGTGTGAAGATAGACAAAAGTATCAGGATGAAAGAAAAATCAATAAGATCTCGATTTTTCTCGTTTGGGTTGGTGGGTCTCAACAGAATAATGAGCCAAAGCAAAAGCATAGAAGAAAGGATAACGAACTTTATCAGTTTCATTTTGAAAGATAATTCTAAAAGATGCCAGTCGTAGATGTGTGATGCATAAGTCGACCATCGGAGTAAAAACCCGTCAAGAGATTGGTTGTTCCAGCTTGCCAGACTCAATCCACTCAATCGAATAAGGTTCTGAAAAAAGGCTAAATTGCTTTCCCATCCTGCTAAAACTATACTACCAATACCGATAACCACCACAGTTATAAGACTTGAGAGAACCAGGGACCACTTCTTTTTTATCAGGAAGTAGGGTAGCAGGAGAAGAGGAGTAATCTTGAGACTTATGATCCCTCCCAGTATACCGCCAGATGTTTTTAGATGGCCGGCGTTGGCTAAATAATAGACAGCGGTTATTCCCAGGAAGATTAGCGGAGAAGTTTGCCCTAGCCATAGACCATATCTTAGAGGGTAAAAGTAGCACATTGCCAAAATAGCGATACTTAGCCATCTGAGGTTAAGTTCCCTGCCAATAAGCTTTAAGATGAGGTGTAGAGAAAGCATAAAAGAGAGAAAATT
>JAZFSJ010000355.1:0-4720 GCA_036446115.1 Thermodesulfobacteriota bacterium
CAAGGCCAGAAATATACCGGGCTTTATCATCCCGAGTCCTTACTTCGATCTTGCGGTCGGCAGGGACGGCTTATTGCGGGTAGTCAATCCGGGACGCCATCGTATAGAGGTGCAGAGCTCAGGGGCAAGGAAGTGCCTGGAACCATCCAGATGCGACTTAAAGGCAATACCCTCTTCTGAAACCTTCTGGTTTGCACTGATACTGTATACCTGAAAACCGCCACTGTCGGTCAACAGGGGATAATCCCAGTGCATAAACCTATGGAGTCCCCCCAGGCGTTTAATCAGCTCGTGCCCCGGTCTCAGAAAGAGATGGTAGGTATTACAGAGAATAATTTCCGCACCGAGGCCTTTAAGGTCTTCTGGTGTTAAGGCCTTTATGGTAGCCTGTGTACCAACAGGTATAAAAGCCGGGGTGTTAATCTCTCCATGGTTTGTATGAATCTTCCCTAAACGGGCGTCTGTTGCAGAATCTTTCTTAAGCAAGTTAAAAGTAAACACTGCTTTCGCCCAATATTAAATAATCAGCATGGCATCGCCATAACTATAAAAACGATAACCCTTTTTTATCGCTTCGCGGTAAGCCTCTAAAATAAACTTTCTTTCAGCAAAGGCTGATACCAGCATCAAGAGGGTTGATCGAGGCAAATGAAAGTTGGTAATTAGGCTATCGACGGATCTAAAGCGATAACCCGGATAAATGAACAAATTGGTAAACCCTCTTCCAGGTGTGATGATTCCCTCACCATTGGTAGCATGTTCCAGGCAGCGGGTGACGGTACTCCCCACACTTACTATACGTGCCTTTTCCCTTCTGGCATGGTTAATGGCTTTAGCGGTGGATGGACTTAATGTGTAAAACTCCGGGTGCATGTGGTGTTCTTCAATTTGCTCTGCTCGAATAGGTTGAAATGTGCCCCAGCCCACGTGCAGGGTGAGAAAAAGCACTTTAACCCCCCTTGCTCTTAGCTGGTCAAGCATTTCACTGGTAAAGTGGAGCCCTGCGGTGGGAGCTGCTACGGATCCCCTTTCCTTGGCAAAGGTGGTTTGATACCTTTCCCGGTCAAGCCTTTCATCATGTGAAATGCCGTTTCCCCTCTTGATGTATGGGGGGAGGGGCGTTATACCGATACGGTCTAAAACCTGTTCAAAGGGACCTTCATAGTGAAATTTTACCGTAAAACTTTCTTCTTCCTCCTTTAATATCTCAGCATTTAGAGAGTTGTCGAATACTATCTTTGAGCTGGGTTTAGGTTTTTTGCTGCAGTTAATAAGGCACTGCCAGGTTGATTCGTCAACGCTCCCGTTTTCCTCTGGTCTTAGAAGGAGAACCTCTATCTTTCCACCCGATTGCTTCTTTCCCATTAGACGGGCGGGAATAACTTTGGTATCGTTTAAAATCAGGACATCTTCTGATTTCAAATAGTCGGTTATTTCAAAAAAGCATCTATGTTCAATGGCGTTACTCTTTCTATGGAGTACCATTAAGCGAGAGCGATCCCGTTTTTCAATAGGATATTGCGCAATTAGTCCTGAAGGGAGGTGATAGTCAAATTCTTTTATATGCATTATCTAAGAGATATAATTAATAAAACCTATTCTTATAGCAGAGCCCTCTTGATGTTGTCAAGGTTTTTGGGCCATAGGTTTTATAATCTCCATCCAGGTTTCTTCCTGTAAGAAGCTTCCCTCGACGTTCCCTTCCATTTCTTTGAAGCTTTTAAAGGGAATGGTAAAGGTCATGACATCTTCACCCAGCTGTTTCCGTACACTTTTCCTTGCGAAAAGATCGGTTAAGCCTACAACAGGCCTGGGATTTTCAGATTCCGCCTCCCTAAAGGCGAATATACCTATCTGGTGACACCCGGCTCCCTTGGGTATGATGACGTTGCATAGGTCATTTGCTTCATAATAGGATAAGACAGCAAGTGCAGATAGCTGGTGGGGATTTACTACAAAGGAGATAACCACAGGCTCCTCTTTTTCATCTACTGCACTTAAAGGCTTGAAAACTACGTATTTTTTCGGGATATCCATTATAGGCAATAGTTCAAGAAACTTCTTTACCTGTTCGGGTGACTTCATAAACCTTTCTCCCCGAAGAAAGGTTTTAGCAAATTCTTTACCGGCAAATTTTTCAATATCTGGTGCCATTGTCTTACCAAGTTCAAAGTTTTCGTTCCCATAAGATAAGAAGTGATAAAAGCACTCAAGACTACCTGGAAAAAAATCATATTGATTTCCAAACCCTAGGCCAACACCTCCCCCCATACAACCATAGGTTTCCCTGTCAAATACAGCGGTTTTGCCCTTAGCGGCACTTGCAAATAACCACATAACACAGCTCCAGGCCCCTCCTTTTTTAAATTGCAGTGCTTTTTCAGGTTTTTGGTCTGTCCATATGATTGCTACAGGTTCGAAAGTGAGATTTAAGGCAGTGGCAATTTTGCTTTTCATAGTCTACATCCTTTCTAATAAGTTTGGTTTTAACTATCTGAGCAGTCGTTACTTTCAGATGATCATAATTTGCCCGAGGATTATATATACTAAATAATATGGATGAAGTATATTATTTTTTAATGATTAGTATATCTGAGGGGAAAAAAGGGTTAGGACGAGCAATGGGATATTTTGCTAGATAGTTCAAGGGCTTATTGATAAAACAGCCTACCATCATTTAATCTTTTTGCCTAATCGCTTGCCGAGTCGTAGTAAGGCATCCGAACAATCCTTTGGATCCATCTGTAGATTGATGGTCGAAAAACTTTTTTTATTTTCTTTTGCCCGTATAAGTCCATTTTCCAAGTCTCCCTCGGTCCGTACTTCGCAACCCCAACCCTGCCTAAAAACCTGCGGAGAGAGATGATATGCCTAGGCATAGATGTCGTTGTAAGGAACTTACAGTATTTTGCGCATATACTTAAATTAGTTTGCTATGTGGCTAGCTGTTTCAGTTTAATTCTAAGCCGCTCGATACTATAGGAATAACCAATCGCACCTATCGGAATCCGATTTAGTTCTTGGTTAATACCTATGATATCACAAGCCGTTACCCCTCCATCACGTAGAACACTAAACTTGCAATGGAATGCCAAATCATTCATGGATCCGAGCACACTTTTGCTTTTTGTTTTCGCAATTACTATTTCGCTATATTCTTTTAAGACTTTATCAATAACTTGACTGTCAAACTTTTCAGATGCCAGATTGGCCCTCAGATTCAACACAAACAGACGTTCGATTTTGCTTAGATCTGTCTTCTTTACATCTGTTACGAGAAATGAATATAAGGTTTCCTCATTTGTGAATAAAACACATTTTCTTCGATCTATCCAAATGAGGTTTGCATACCAGGTGCGCAAATAGCCAAACTTAGGATCATCATCAATAAGATCGGGGTTTTTTATGCCGATTACTCTTAAAAGCTTTTGCGTGCAACGAATTAACTGCATCTCAATTTGCTGATGAGTGGTGACTAAACTCCGTCTCCCTGAGATAGTGCGGCGAAGTGAATAATATAGGGAATGGAGTTAAAAAGCTAAATTATCCTTGGCCTAGATTTTTATTACTATTTTGTGAAATTCGTCAATTGAATTGTTTAACGATGTACAGTATTATAACGTTTTTAGCTGTTAAGGTCTATTTTGTCGAAGCCGGGTCGGATAAATGCTCTCGCATCCGGGAATACTTTTTCCACTTTCCTGCGTAGCCGATCAAGATGTACAAGAATATCGAAGATATCATTATTATGTAGAGGGAAATGGTTACGCATTTCTCCCCACGCAGCAAGTGAACAGTCTAATGCAATTAATGCGACTTTTGCTGAACCATCGGAATCCTTTGCATAGTCATCCATGATTTCAGTTTTTTCTTCCATCTTGCCCCGGATTGCCCTCATGAGTTTGACGTAAATCTGGTGTTGGTACCAGCGGATCACCTGCACCGCATCTTCGAGTGGGTCGAGTTCTTCAAAGGGGGAAACATTTGTTATTCCAAACTGCTCTTTAAAATTTGGTTCATCTTCATTTTTCTCTAACAGGTCTTCAGCTGATTGAAACCAATTATCTACCAGTCCGCTATAGACTTTTGCCGCACGGCAACATTCATGGTTCTTTGTAACTTCTTCATTTAATTTCTCTTCCTCCGCCACTTCCTCAGCGTCGAGCGAGTCAAGGTCAATTCCTTTTTCCGCTGCTGTTTCTTTCAGCAGATCAAACATTACTTTATACGTTTCAGACAGCTTCTGCCAAAAGGCCTCGTTTTTTATGTCACGAGTTTCTGGGTCAGAAAATTGTTCATTACAAAGCGCGAAATTCATGCAGCGAGAAGTGAATGGACAACGTTCACACCATCTATCGCAGCAATTATAGATACCAGAGATGAACTGTGGGTTTTCAGCAAGCTTTTCTAATTGTTCTTTATCCATTCTAAAGAATTGCCCTCAAAAATAAGTTATTCCTAGTTTAGATTTTTGATTGAGTTTTGCAAAGCTCGTTAATTGAATTATTTAAGGGGGAGCTTCCATAGAGGTCTAGTTAATAGTAAAACAGATAATTATTGAACTTGGGATGTAATATTTTCTAATTATGTTATCTTTTGAGGTATTAAATTACAATGAATTATTTAAAGCATATATAAGTGTGAAGAAGTAAAAAGTTATTGACAACCAGAGCTTATATGGTTTAAATATAAGGTAAATTAACCGCTTGGATCCACACAG
>JAZFSJ010000356.1:0-10475 GCA_036446115.1 Thermodesulfobacteriota bacterium
CCTCATCTGCAGTACGGGTATCGGGATGTCGGTGGTGGCCAATAAGTTTCCCCATGTAAGAGCGGCTCTCTGTGCCGACGTAGAGACAGCACAGCAGTGCCGTGAACACATTGACTCCAATGTTTTAATATTAGCGGGAAGTCGAATCAATGGTGAGGCAGCCAGATCGATTATAAAAACCTGGTTGGATACGCCATTTCAAGGGGGAAGACATCAAAGAAGATTAGATAAGATTGCAACGCTTGAGAAGCAACAATTTAAGCTATGAATACCCTCACATAATCTCCTTCATTGTTGCTTTTGAAACACCGTGCTTTGCACGGGATCGCAAAAGGAAACATTAGCATTTTCGTGCTTCCCACCATAAAAGCTCTATCAATCCTTATTCTTACCTTTTTATAGTGTGTAATCATGTCAAGACCAAGCTGGGAAAAATATTTCATGGACATAACCCATCTTGTTGCCAAACGTTCTACCTGTCTCAGGCGACAGGTGGGGGCTATTCTGGTGAAAGACAAGAGGATTTTGGCAACGGGGTACAATGGCGCCCCCTCTGGTATCGCTCATTGCCTGGATATCGGCTGCCTGAGAGAAAAAAAACGCATCCCCTCGGGTGAAAGACATGAACTTTGTAAGGCTTCGCATGCTGAGCAAAACGCTATCGTGCAGGCAGCAACTTATGGCATTCCCATCAAAGACTCTACTCTTTTCTGTACCAACCTTCCTTGCAGTATTTGCATCAAAATGATTATCAATGCGGGGATAAAAACGGTTTTCTATGAGGATGGATACCCTGATGCCTTATCCGAGGAGCTGATTAAGGAGGCAGGTATAAAGTTGACAAAAATCCAAAAAAATGTAAAATGAAAAAATATTATCCTTCCTTGCATACAGTGAAAATCCTCCTGACCGGTTATAAATAGAGACAATCCGCAAGGGGTGTACTAACCTATTAACTATAAAGGAGAAAAATATGAAGTGTCCCTTTTGCACCAGTTTGGACAATAAGGTTATCGATTCCCGATTGAGTAAAGATGGGAATGTAGTGAGACGGCGTAGGGAGTGCATCGAGTGCCACAGGCGTTTCACCACCCATGAGAGGGTGGAAGAGATACTGCCTGTGGTAATAAAAAAGGATGGCAGAAGAGAGATTTTTGACCGGGGTAAAATCCTTTCGGGTGTTCAGAAGGCCTGTTCCAATCGTCCCGTCAGTATAGATGCCATTGAGGGTCTTGTGGATCGGGTTGAGCGGCACTTTCAGGACAAGGGGGAAAAAGAGATTATATGTAATGAAGTCGGGAAGATGGTGATGAGCGAACTCCATCAGATCGATGAGGTTGCTTATGTAAGATTTGCCTCAGTATATCGTCAGTTTAAGGATATAAGTGAGTTTATGACGGAGATTAAGGATTTATTGAGTTCGAGAGAACAAAAGGCTAAGAAGACAGAAAGGTAAAGGGACTATGGATGTGTGAACGCTATATGAAAGTAGCTATTGCCCAGGCTAAAAAGGCAATAGGCAGGGTGAGTCCCAATCCCATGGTGGGTGCAGTTATTGTTAAAAAGGGAGAGATAGTAGGCATGGGATACCATCACCGGGCCGGGAGCCCTCATGCTGAAATCAATGCCCTTAGGAAAGCCGGAAAGAAGTCTAAAAGTGCGGATTTATATGTCAATTTGGAACCCTGTTGTCATTATGGGAGGACACCCCCCTGTGTCGATGCTATTATTGAGAGCGGGATTAAGAAGGTAATTATCGGGATGAAAGACCCCAATCCTCTTGTGCGCGGTAAAGGGGCAGCAAGACTAAGGGCAGCGGGCATTGCTACCCATACAGGGGTTTTGGAAGAAGAGTGCAGGAAATTAAATGAGATTTATATAAAATATATTACTAAGAAGACTCCCTTTGGTATTCTTAAGGTAGCCTCCAGTCTTGATGGTAAAATCGCAACTAAAAGCGGTGATTCTCGAGGAATTTCTAGTAATGAATCACTCCACTATGTGCATCGGTTGAGGGATCAGTGTGATGCCATCATGGTTGGTATTGGAACCATACAGGCTGATGACCCCTTGCTCACTACCCGGTTGAAAGGGAAAGCGGGGAAAGACCCCATCAGGGTCATCGTTGACAGCAGTTTGAAGATTTCATCAGGGGCAAGGGTATTTAATGTCCGCTCTAATGCCGGTGTCATCGTTGCCACTACACACAGGGCTGCTAAAAGGAAGAAAGAAAAAATTGAAGAACTGGGTGCCAGGGTCATTACTGTAGGCTCTGCAGGTGGAAAGGTTAATCTGAAAAGATTGATGATCGCTCTGGGAAAGCTTGATATCACCAGCCTCTTAATTGAGGGTGGGACTGGGATTATCACCTCGGCTTTGAAAGATGGTATCGTTGATAAGATCCTTTTCTTCTACGCCCCCAAGATACTGGGCGGTCGCACCGCTTGTGGAATAACGGCAGGGGAAGGGATTGTATCTGTCAGACAGGCCTTAAACGTTCAGGACTTAAAGGTGAGAAGGAAAGGGAAGGATATTCTTTTAGTGGGGTATGTAAAGGGTACACCACGAAGAGCACGAAGGAATTAAAAAAACAAAAACTCCGGTTTCACAGAAGTACGTCCTGATAAAACGTCTGTGAATTTCTACAACCCGTTAGTCCACTATTCCAACATTACAATTTTGAGTGAAGCGAACTACGTTTCTCATAACATGGGGTGGTGATGTTTACTGGATTGATAGAAGATATTGGCACTGTTGCAAAGATGGAGAGAAGAGGAGAGGGTATCCTCGTCACCATCAACTTTTCCTCTGAACTCGATGACCTCAAGATTGGAGACAGCATTTCAGTTGATGGTGTATGTCTTACCATTACCCACTTGCAGGATCAAAACTTTAGTGCAGAGGCATCTGCAGAAACCGTGGGGAGAACCACCCTGGGAAATAAAAGGCCTCAACAGAAGGTTAATCTGGAGAGGGCTCTTAGATTAAATGATCGCCTGGGGGGGCACCTTGTCACCGGGCATGTTGATGAGGTAGCAAAGATTACTGCCATAATCCCGGAGGGCAGTTCTCAAAAGATCACCTTCCAAATCACGGAAAAGAGTGCTCGCTGTCTGGTTGAAAAAGGTTCTATTGCCGTTGACGGTATCAGCCTTACCGTAAATGAAGTAAAGAGTGATCGCGTTAGTGTCAATATTATTCCCCATACGTCCTCTCACACTACCCTCGGGTCGAAGAAGGTAGGGGATAAAGTCAACATAGAGACAGATATCCTTGGAAAGTACGTGGAAAAACTGATTACTAAAGAGCCGGGTAAAAAGGTGGATGCTGCATTACTTTCTGAGCATGGTTTTTTATGAGAAATTATGCTATAATAAAATCTTTGGGTTAAATAGTTACTCACTCATGTCGGAATACCAGCGGTGCAATCTACGATTGACTAACGACCGCTGTTTAAAGGGGGTTATTATATGTCGGTAAGTACTATTCAAGAAGCCATTGAAGATATCAAAAATGGCAAAATGGTCATTCTTTGTGACAACGAGGACCGGGAAAATGAGGGTGATCTGACTCTGGCTGCAGAAAAGATTACCCCGGAGGCCATCAATTTCATGGCAAAATATGGGAGAGGTCTTATCTGTCTTTCTTTAACCGAGAATCGGGTGGAGCAGCTTGAGCTCCCTTTGATGGTTAAAGAAAACACCTCTGCCTTTGAGACTGCCTTTACTATTTCCATCGATGCCAAAAAAGGGACAACCACGGGCATCTCTGCCGCGGATAGGGCCACTACCGTGCTCGCAGCTATCGCTGATGATGCCAAACCTGAAGATTTGTCCCGCCCGGGACATATCTTCCCTTTAAGGTCTAAAAAGGGTGGGGTGCTGTGCAGGACAGGACAGACGGAGGGCTCGGTGGACCTGTCGCGTTTGGCAGGGCTAAAACCTGCAGGTGTCATCTGTGAAATCATGAAGGATGACGGTACCATGGCCCGCATTCCTGATCTCGAGATATTTGCCAAAGAGCACGACTTAAAAATTATAACCGTTGCTGATCTCATAAAGTACCGGCTTCAGTATGAGTCCCTGGTAAACAGGGTAGTTACTACTGTTATTCCCACTGCCTATGGCGGGGAATTCAATGCAATTATTTATGAAAGTGAGGTAGATAATAATCAGCACATCGCTTTGTTCAAAGGAGAGTGGAAAGAAGAAGATGAGGTGCTGGTGAGGGTCCATTCCGAATGTCTTACCGGAGATGCCTTAGGGTCACAGCGCTGCGATTGTGGTGAACAACTGCATGCTGCCATGACTATAGTAGAACGTGAGGGGAGAGGAGTCATTGTCTACATGCGCCAGGAAGGGCGGGGAATAGGTTTTGTCAATAAAATGAAGGCATATGCTTTGCAGGATGAGGGGAAAGATACGGTTGAAGCCAACGAGGCGCTGGGGTTTGGACCGGACCTCAGGGACTATGGGGTTGGTGCTCAAATCATCCGTGATTTGGGAATCCGGAAAATGCGTCTGATGACTAATAACCCCAAAAAGATCGTTGGCCTTGAGGGTTATGGTCTTATTGTCAGCAAAAGGGTACCCATCGAGATTGAACCGACGGGAAAGAATGTGAGATATTTAAAAACCAAGCAAAAGAAACTGGGGCACATATTGAGTTTCGACTAAACACCCGGGTCAATCAAAAGGAGGAAGATATGGCTAAGGTGATAGAAGGTAAACTGAGCGCAAAAGGAGTGAAGTTCGGGTTGGTGGTCTCTCGTTTTAACGATTTCATAAATAAGAGACTGATGGATGGGGCTTTGGATGCACTTAATCGGCATGGGGCAGAAGATAAAAATATTTCAATTGTAATGGTCCCTGGGTCTTTTGAGATACCGCTGATGGCAAAAAAACTGGCTGATTCAGGCAACTATGATGCCGTCATCTGTTTGGGAGCAGTGATCAGGGGTGCTACCCCCCACTTTGAATATATTAGTGCTGAGGTTACTAAAGGTATTGCTCAAGTGGCCCTTGATACTGGTGTTCCCATTTCCTTTGGGATACTTACTACGGATAACATTGAGCAGGCCATCGAGAGGGCGGGGACCAAGTCAGGCAATAAGGGATGGGATGCCGCCATTTCAGCCATTGAGATGGTTAATGTTTTGAAGTCAGTTTAGTAGTATAGATTCAATTTTTGGACGCAGATAAACGCAGATTATAAAGATTTTGAAGCATTAAATGCTTATAAACACTCATCCCCGGCTTTGATAACGGTATTGTTAAGGAGATTTTAAAGTGGGGAAGAGGAGAAAATCTAGGGAGTTAGCCCTCCAGGTTCTTTATCAGATAGATATTGATGACGGTGACGCAGAGGAAAAGTTTAATCTCTTCTGGCAGCACTTCGACCACTCCGATGAGTTGAAGGAATTTTCTCATAGAATTGTGAAAGGGGTGTGTCAGCGTAAGGAGGAGATTGACTCGCTCATTGAAAAATATTCTGAGCACTGGCGTTTGCAGCGGATGACCATCGTAGACAGGAACGTGCTGCGCTCTGCCGTTTTTGAATTGATGTGCTGTCCTGATATTCCTACCAAGGTTATACTTAATGAGGCCGTCGAATTAGGCAAGAAGTTTGGTTCAGAAAAGACTGGTCCCTTCATTAACGGAATTCTCGATAAAGTATCCCACCAGATTAACAGATCACAAACAAGGGAAGAAAATTAACCCTATTACGTAACTGATTAAACCCAGATTTTGTAGTAGACGTCGTGGCGAGGCGTAGAAAACCGCAGCGAAACGAGCAGTTGGAGCGATTTTGCGACGAAGGCATATTCATAAATATGTTGAGGAGCCAAATAGTGAAACAAGCGTTGCAGCAAGGATTTTCAAGCCGCAGTAGATGGCTACTGCAAATTCTGGGTTAAAATTTACCCCGTAAAATACAACTTTGTTATTCCACGGGATTTGAGATGTTACCTTATTAATTACGTTGTAGGGTTAACCTCGATTGTGTTTATTCCCGGTTGATACCCCTTTCCATCTGCGATTGAGCCACCACCATTGGGTAGGATATGCCTTTATATAAGATTCAATTCGTTCTGTGAATATGCTGGTAATATGACGAATGTCTTCTGTCTGGTCTCCGGTGAGGTTAAACTCTAAGGGGGGCTCGATGATAATCTTATGGGTGTCATTTTTTTGCCTGACGATGAAGGTGGGAACAATAGCAGCACCCGTTCTCAAAGAGAATACGGCCGGCCCCATGGCAGTAGGAGTATTCTGACCAAAAAAATCCACTTTAACCCCACGGCGCTTATTTTCATCTGTGATGAGGCAGATAATTTCGTTATTCCTTAAACAGCGTAGCATCTTCTTCGAGCTTTCCCTCCATGGTTGGGTAACAATTGTTTTTTGACCCGATGAATCCCTAAATACCCGAAAAGCTTTGGCTACAGGTTTGCTTTTGGGATCTCTGATTACCATATGGAAGGGGTAGTTTTCTTTAACCATTACGGCCCCTAATATGGTAAAGTTTCCAAGATGGGCACTTAAAGCAATTACACCCTTGCCGCGGGAGAGGGCCTGTTCCAGATTTTCCTTGCCCTCAATAGTGATGATACCATAGACTTTTTTTCTAAAAGGACTCGCGACATAGAAACCTTCAAAAAAACCCTTGAACAAATTGGTTACCATTTCCTGGGCAATTTCCATTTTTTCTTCATTGCTTGCCTGGTCCCCAAAGGCTACTTCCAGATTGCCTAAAATTGTATTTCTCTGTTTTTTCAAGAGTTTTAGAGATATCTTCGACAGTACACGGGCAATCGCATACGAAGCCTTGAGAGGAAGAAGCGGAATGAAAAGATAACTTGCCCAGATGGCAGCCACCCCCAACCAATCTCTTAAGAATTCAGATATTCTCTTATGGATCTTTGCCATTACGTTTGTGTGATAAGGTTTTAACCTAATTATTTTCTGTAAGTTTTATATTGTAATTAAGGAATACACAGTTGTGAGTTGTACAACCACAACCTTTTAACCCAGAATTTGCAGTAGATGGCTATTGCAAGATCTGGGTTAAATACAGGAACTTAATCTACCATTACTCTCATCAAATCTCAAACAAAAACTTACACCTTTTCTTCCCTTGACTTGGTATTGCATTCTGATAAGATAAGCCCTCATATTATAAATTGGGACGTAGATTTTATTGAGAATAACTGTAGAAAGTATTTTGTCCAAATTAGAATACTCACAGAGAACTTGCAACTACGAAGATCATGATAGGTGTGGGGAACGCAATAAATTATCTTGATTTATCCTGTGATTAGTTTAACATTTTACTTCTTTTTCCTTCGTGTGCTTCGTGGTTTAATAATGATGTGCCAATGAAACCCAATGAAAAAAGATGGAAAATCCGTCCGCGTCAGGTAGAGATTCAGCAGAGACTTTCCCCCCACTTGGGTATTTCACCCCTCTTATCACAACTACTGGCCACCCGTAATATTACCACCCCTGAAGAAGCAGAAGTTTTCCTTTCCCCTAAATTGAGCGACCTTCATTCCCCTTTCCTGATGAAGGACATGGAAAAGGCGGTTGAAAGAATCTCCAAGGCCATAAAAAACCGGGAAGAGATCGTATTGTACGGGGACTACGATGTTGACGGGGTAACCGGGGTCTCCCTCCTTCTGCTCTTCCTTAGAGATACAGGGGCCAGGGTTTCTTTTTTTATACCGGACCGTGTCGAGGAAGGATACGGACTGCATACGGAGGCACTTAAGAGGATAAAGAAAGAAGGTGCCAAACTTATAATCACCGTCGACTGCGGCACTTCAGACGTTGAGCAGGTCAAGTTTGCAACACAGCAGGGCTTGGAGGTAATTATAACGGACCATCATGAGGTGCCCGGTGTAGTGCCTCCCGCTCATGCAATCTTAAATCCCAGGCAGAGTGATTGTGGATTCCCCTTTAATTCGCTTGCCGGTGTGGGGGTGGTGTTTAATCTGCTTATGGCCCTTCGCAGGACCTTAAAGGATAAGGGATTTTGGGAGGGGCGGTCCGTGCCCAATTTGAAGGAATACCTGGATCTGGTTGCCCTGGGCACTATTGCGGATGTGGTGCCCCTTATTGGTGAAAACCGTATGCTGGTGAAATATGGTCTGAAAGAACTTACTCAGGGGCGCCGCATCGGCGTAAAGGCTCTCAAGGAGGTGTGTGGTCTCTCGGATGCTGTCATCACCTCTTACCTGGTGGCATTCAGACTGGCCCCCAGGATTAATGCACCGGGAAGGTTGAGCCAGGCCCGAAAATCGGTAACTCTTCTCACCACCGAGGATCATCAAGAAGCACAGGAGATAGCCCTCGCCCTGGAGCAGGAGAATACCAAAAGACAGCAGATAGAAAGCCGTATTTTAAAAGAGGCGTGTGCATTAATTGAGACCGATCCTCAGTTTAAGGAAAGAAAATCAATCGTACTTTCTTCCCCAGAATGGAACCCGGGTGTAATCGGCATCTGTGCCTCCCGCCTGCTTGACAGATACTACAAGCCCTCTGTCCTCATCTCGTGCGATGACAAGAAAGGAATCGGGAAAGGTTCGGCAAGGAGTTCGGAATCGTTTCATCTCTATGAGGGGTTGCAGGAGTGTGAACATCTACTCACGAACTATGGCGGCCATCACTCGGCTGCCGGTCTCACCATTGAACTTGGTAAACTTGAGGATTTTAAAGCGCTCTTCGATGCTGTGGTGTCAGAGCACATCTCTGAGGAAGAGGATATCCCCTCTCTTGAAATTGATGCCGAGGTAAGTTTGAATGAGGTTTCGGAACAGCTAGTGAAGGAGATTGCAAGGCTTGAACCCTTCGGCTTTCGCAACCCGGAGCCGATCTTTAGCTCGCTTTCACTCGATTCCTACAGTTCAAACGTGGTGGGAAATGGACATTTAAAACTGAAGATTAAAGAAGACAGCATGCTCTATGATGCGATAGGGTTCAGCCTGGCGGAGCAGTTTCACCCCCGCCTTCAAGCCCCCGCTTCCTCCTCTACTAATAGAACCGGCAAAATCAAGATAGCTTTCCGCCCCCAGTTTAACACCTGGCAGGGGGTAACCAGTGTACAGTTAAAGATTAAAGATATTAAGTGTGTGGATAATACCTGAAGCAGGAGAATAATGAGGGGGATGTATGAGTAAGAACAAAGAGTATGCACGGCAGTTAAAGGGAAAGGGATACGAAAGAAAGGTAATTGCTTTTAAGTTATGTGACGAAGCGCCTGAGCATATCGAATCTTATGGAGATGGTGTATCTTTTCACTGTGCAGTTGTTGCAGAGATCTGGGGAGGACGCAAACCCTTTTATATTACCAACGAGAATATCCTTTGTGGAGGAGCGCTGTATTCAGGGATTGGAAATAGAAAGATAACAAAAGAAGAATTTGATTTCGGTATGTCGCAGACAATTGGCGTCAACAAAGGATATATTACACGTGAAGCTATGCGAAGGGCGACTCAGCAGATACCGCATTATTTCAAACACCATAAGTATCAGATTATCGGAGCGCTGGAGGATGTTGAAGATCCGGATGTAGTGATGGTTGTTGCTGATGCTTATAGCACCATGCGGTTATGTAAAGCCTATACCTGGAAAACAGGTGAGCTGGTCCACGGATTGTCTGGAAGCGGCTGGTGCACCAATTCTTTTCCGCTTGTGTGCAGGACAAAGACTATGACCTTTAATATGGGAGATGAGACCTCCCGGGTGCTTATGAATCTTGATCCGGGTGAGATGTACTGCTTCATTCATTATGACCTGTTGCCGCTTATCGTTGAAAATTTAGAGAACATCCAAACAGGTCTGGAAATGTAACCTAGAATGAAAAGGAGGTAATGATGGTTAAGGATGATGAAGCTACAAAAAGTGTTGCAAAATTTGCCGGTATAGAAGTTCCTCCCGAGCTTAGCAAGAGCAATTTTTTCTTTCTTTTTTTCAATACCTTTTTGGCTGGGCTGCTGATGGCTGTCTTTGGCATACTCCAGCCTGCCTTTCTAAAAGACGTCATAAAAATAAACCAGGACTTTGCAGGCTCCATAAACGGGCTGCTCATGAACTTAAACGAGTTGGCCACTTTTGCACTGGTGGCGATGGTGGGGGTGCTCTCTGATAGAGTGGGGAGGAAAATTCTGGCTATACTTGGGTTTGTGGTGCTTGCCATCTCCTTCTATTTGCTGGGACAGGCAAATGGCATTGCCTCCTTTCTGCAGATCCCGGCAGGGCTCTCATCACAGATCTGTGCGTTCTTGAGTTTTGTCCCCTCACGCTCAGCTGAGTTTACCCAGTATGCCCCCGGGCTTTTGACCACCTATGTGATTCGTCTCTTTCTTGGAGTCGGGCTTATACTGTGCTACCCGCAGTTTATCACTATGGTTGCTGACTATACCTATGAGAAAGACAGGGGTAAAGGGATGGCAATGAACGGTGTTATGATGGGCA
>JAZFSJ010000357.1:0-10260 GCA_036446115.1 Thermodesulfobacteriota bacterium
GTGAATATGGCGTCTTCCTTCGCCAGGTGAGCGCAGGTACCTGCAGCTACTGCATCCTCCCCCTGGGAAAGATGCAGAAAACCCGGCATTTCACCGCCGGCAAAGATTTTTGTGGTGTTATCTTCAAAGGTTCTCTGCCGAATCATCCTCTTATATAAATCAATTTTAGTATCTTTGTTTATTTTCATCAAACATCCTCCGTGCTCTTAGTTTTAAAACGCCTTGCTAATCAACGACAATTTCAGCACTGCCTTTTACACAATCTGTCCCTTTATCATTGGATATAAACATATCACACACTAAGACATTCTTATTCCCTTCCGTTTTTTTGTCCTTAACTACCAGCTTGCTTTGGATAGTATCTCCGGGTTTCACCGGGGCCCTGAATTGCAGATCAATAATCGTGCCTTCCTTTGGCCAGGTGGTTCCCTGAATCGCACAGATTGCCTGGAGTACAGGCTCTACATTGATGGTTCCATGTGCGATGGTGCCCCCGAACAGGGGATGGTCCTTCATGCCCTCTACATCAACATGCAGGGTATTATAGTCACCGCAAATGTGGGCATATTCATTAATCAGGTCCTGGGTGACCGCAAGGCTTTTTGATTCAAGGGTATCTCCTATATTTGCCATAGTATTTCTCCTTTTAATAAGAGTTTATTGCATGGTTTTTGGCAGCAGGAAGCTCATCCGGACATCGGCTATCTTCTCGCCGTCCTGATTGGTGGCATTCATGTTAATAAAGAGGAATTTATTAATTCTGACCTTGCCGTCTTTCTCCTTCTTCACTTCCTTCTTGTCCGCGATGGAGAGCTTGGTGGTGATTGTATCACCGACTTTTGCAGGCTTGTAAAAGGTAATCTTGTCTCCTGCACGCACCGCCTGATCGATGAAAACTTTGCGGTCCCAGCAGATCCGCAGACCGAAAATATAGAGCATGCCCACCGGCACATTAACTTCACCGGTATTGGGGTCACCCATCAGCTTGCCAAATTTCTCAACCTCTTCTTTGGTAATGGTATAGGTGCCACCGCCACAGTCCCAGCCGGACTCCATCTCTGCAAACTTCAGATCCGGCAGCATCTTATCAGGACCAAAGTTGGTAACCAGATCTTTTTTAAAAAGCTGTTCTAAATTAGCCATTTTTGTATCCTCCTGTATGCCTTTGTAGTTTAGTGAAAATTTTTAGGTAATAAGACCGCTATTTTAGTATTCTGACCTTACCCCATCCCTTCTCATAAGGGCTCATGATGAAGAGCTTTAACCTCATCTCACTCATGAGCCACTCACCTTTGACCTTACGGTACTTGTCATATTCCAGGCCGGAAATCCACACAGCACCAAGGCCTTTTAAGGTACAGGCCTGCCAGAGATACCACTTTCCGGTGGCTGTTTTTCCGTCTTTGTTGACCTTTATAACCGGTTGGAGAAAGTAGTGTACGGCAAAAACAATGTTTTTCGCAACCCCCTCAAAGAATTTCTTGATTGCTGCCCGACCCTTATGAACGCCGAAGTCTTTACCTCCATCCCAGACTGCGTCCTGCGTAAAAAGCTTTACCGCCTTTGGCGGATTGTACTTATCATCACATACGGCTGCATACTTTGCCTTTAAGTTTTTTATCGCTTCAATATCTTCTAATACCTGTATCCTTTTTTCTAATGCCTTCAGTTGTTTTGCATTCATTTCCTCTCCCTCCTTGATGATCGGTTAATTATAGGTGAAAGAATCTTTTTTGATTCGAAGTACATTCTTATATCACACATCACGATTGTCGTTGCCAAGAACTCGCAAACAAAGAGTTACTTCTTGGAAATTTCAATCTGATTTACTTTATCTCCCTCGCTGATTGCCTTGGTCAGTTTGGCATTAAACTTCTTGTCTGCTTTAGCTTCTTTAATCACCAGATTGATAAAGTCCTGGTCCCTTTTGGTTAAGACTTTAAAGTAGCTGCACCCTTTCTTAAAACCGAATGCGCCCATCACTTCAACATAAGGATTGAGAGTGGAGGTGAGGGTGATGCGCCCATTACTTTCTGCTACTTTATAGGGCATGTACTTTTTCTTTTCACAGTAAACGAGAATGTCTGCCAGGGCTTTTGCAGTTGTGGGCTTTCCTGCCCAGAGGTCAGCCCGGGCGTCTTTTCCCCACAGGGGAGGAAAAGTTCTCCAGAGATCAAGGTAGATATCTGTAGCCTTCTTGCCGCTTACGGCGCTTTCCAGCCCAGCCCAGGCAAGGTAGTCTGTGTAAAAGAAGCCCAGGAAGGTACTGGGACCTTGATCCTCAAGGCTTCTTTTCTGCTTTTTCAAAACATAGAGCAAGGGTTCTGTTTTCCCCATCTCTTCTTCAATAAAACGGTATTTTACCTCTGGCAGGGGCTTGTCCTTATCACCATAGGGCGTTCTTAAGATAATTTGACAGGCACAGCTGTTACCGTCGCGGCAGCGTCCAGAGGGTATTTCAACCTCAATGTCGTCTTTTAACCCTGCTTTCTTGGCTTCCTCAATCAGTTTTCTCAAGTAGGTGTAGGTGAGATACACTTCCTGCCTATAGTAGTCATTACGGTCAAACCTGCAGTCGATGGGACCATAGGCGGGATTAGCACACCAGAGTACATGCCCTACGTGTTCATGAAGATCATCCCTTTTGATCTCATAGATGGCGGGCACTCCGGTAAAACAGTGTTGTACAATCTTGCCGAAGGTGGGGAGGTCTTTAACTTCCTTTAATTTCAATGCCTGCATTGCTCCCTGAAAAGAGACTACGGCCAGGGCCTCCCATACGGTGCCATAGGTGGCAAGTGCCTTATCGAATCCCAGGGCGGGTTTGAAACTCTTCCAGATGTAGTAGACATGACCAAACATGGAATGGAGTGCCGCGACCGAGAGGTCTTTTAAACTTAGCTTGAGTTCTTTTGCATAATTCTGTGCAAGTGGTAAAAAAGGTGATACGATTTTCTTTGCCATGACATTACTCCTTTCGTTAAATTAATATTAAAAATTCACCACAGAGGACACAGAAAATACTTTAAATATCAACAAATGAGATGCTTTTATCTTTTTTTTGTCTCTGTGCGCTCATATTATCAATCTTTTATGCCAGTTTTAATCTTTCTGCCTTCCACATTCAATGTCTACTTAGTTCGAACTCATATTCATAATACTTTTTTATAAGCGTTCTCTAATAATAGAGGGCTTGATATTGAATGAACTTTAATTGCATGAGAGATTAACTACTCAATTATATCTTTTAACGGAAATCGTTTTTGAGAACACAGAGAATTTCTCTGTGCGCTCTGTGGTTCCATATTTTCATTTTGTCTTCTTTTTGGTTTCTGGGTCATATCCCAGGTACGTGTCATAGAGATCGGTCCGCCTATCCGTGTGGGGGTGGTTAAACTCAGACCAGTGACGGTAGCGAGCGGACACCACATTGATTTCCGCCATGACCACCTCAGGTTTGTCGGGATCACCGGGTCCTGCCGCGAAACCGCCGCCCGGGTCGCAGATACAACTGTTGCCGATGTATACGCAGTCACGCTCTGTGCCCACACGGTCTGCACAAATGCTCCAGACCGCATTCATCAAAGACATCTGGGCGGCTGAGGTTGCAGCCGTTGGTTTTTCTTTGGTCTGAAGTGGATCAACAACAACCCAGTTGGTGGAATCACAAATAATATCAGCACCCTGGGCGGTAAGTATCATGGTTACTTCAGGAAACCAGACATCATAGCAAACGCGGCATCCGATCTTACCAAAGGGGAGCTCAAAAACAGGGTATCCAAGGTTTCCTGGCTCAAACCACAGTTTTTCCTCGTTCCAGAGATGGGTCTTCCGATAGGTGCCTATATGGCCTTCCGGTCCTACCACCGCTACGGAATTGTATAGACAGTTACCTTCTCTCTCGGTGATGCCGGCACAAATGTACGCGTCATACTTCTTTGCCATTTTGATCCATTCCTGGGTAGTCGGTCCGTCAGGAACAGGTTCAGACATGGCAAAGGCCTCTTCCCGAGAGTTGTAAATGTATCCGGTGTTAGAAAGCTCCGGCAGGACCATGAGTTTTGCTCCTTTTTTTCCTGCCTTTTCTATCAGTTTTAGTCCTTCTTTGACGGAGTATTCTTTGTTGCCAATGTGGGGTTCGAATTGAATAGCAGCGACTTTGACCAGGCTTTCCTTGCCTTTTTCCCGGACTCCGGGATAGGGAGGTATGACCATTTTTTTAGCAGAACGCGTCTTAGCTGTCATAGGAAACTCCTTTTAAGTGGGTTAGCAATTATTTCTCTTTATACAAGATAGGGGAAAATTGTTTCTTTTTCGAAATTAGAGTTGACTCTAAGCTATAGAGTATTGCCTCAGGTGTTGGCGGACATCCAGGAACATAACAATTAACCTGCAATATTTTATCGATTCCGCCAATGATACTATAACTCTTTCTCCACAATCCCCCGTTGATGGCGCAGGCCCCCACGGCAATGATACTTTTATTCGCCGAGATTGATTCCTTCAGTTCTTTTATCCTCTTTGCCAGTGGCCTGCTCAGCGAGCCGGTTACCAAAAGAACATCTGCACTCCTGACGGATCTTACCAGCTTAATTTCCAGGGGCTGTTTTTCCAGATAAAAAGTGCTTAGGAGATTTAAGACCTCTAAATCACATCCATTGCATGCCCCTATGTTTGCATGGTAGCAGGTTATCACCTTTTTTGCGGTGGGCAGTGGAATTATTGAAGTCGTCATATTATTTTATCCGCTGATTGATCAGAACATTACTATGGAATTTTCTTCTGCAGGACGAGCAAAGATTTACCCATTCCAGTTCTCGTGGGTTGATACCACTTTGAGAGAAAAAATCTTTAACCGTTTTCAAAACACTTTTTTTGGTGCTAATAACTTCTCGGCATTGCTCGCACCTTTTGAGTTTAATCCTCAGCTCGTGATGAAGATGTTCCTTATTAGTAGAAGGCAGTTCATTCCCAGGCATTAGCATAATTGCATTTTCGGGACACACTTCACTGCATACGCCACAATAGATACAGTGAGCTATATTTATCTCGAGAATCCTATATTTTTTGTTATCCGAAAAGCTAATACAACAAGCAGGGCATACAGTGACACATGCTCCACAACCAATACACTTCTTATCAGCTATCACCATTTTCTTATGAGCAGAAGGTATAGGAAAAGGTAATTTTGCTGGTTTAGGAGGTTCTCCTTCACTCCTTATGTTTACGAAGGCCTCTTTTAACTCGCTTATCAGGTGTAGCTTGAACATGGTAACGTTTTAATAACCCCTTTAAGATAAGTGGTTAATGTTCTGTGCAGGAAAAACAGGGATCGATACTGTTGATACTAATACGTGCGTCTGCGATATTGGTTCCTCTTAACATAAGAGGAATGACCTGCAAATTTAAAAAGGTAGCCGTCATTATTTTCCAGCGAAACGGCCTGTTGTTTTCTCCTGTGAGCACGTAGTGTACTGTTTCACCCTTGGGAGATTCAACTGCTGAAAGACTATCAGTGTGGGGTGGGATTTCTACTGTCTTCAGATTAATTTCTCCTTCAGGCATTTTTTCCAGGGTCTCCCGGATAAGGGAAAGAGATTGAGCCGTTTCATCAAGTCTGATGGAAATACGTGCAAAGTTGTCTCCTTCGTCTCGGCAAATTGGTTCGATGGATAAGCTTTCATAGGCAGCATAGGGATGATCAATTCTTACATCGGTCTTGATTCCTGATGCCCGTGCTATTTGGCCAACCGCACAATATCTTTGCATATCACTGGGGTGAAGAGTACTTACTCCTTTCAAGTGTGAAAAGAGGGATAGTTCTCCCTGCAATGCCTCAAGGACGGTTGTGAGTTGCTTTTCTACACGGTCAATCAGTTTAGAGAAGAGTGATTTATTTCCCTTTGCAATATCTTTTCTTACACCTCCAATTATATTCATTCCAAAGATGATCCGGTTACCTGTCAGCAACTGGGAAAGGTCAAGAATTAATTGTTGCAAGGCTAAACACTTTATAAACAGGTGGGTAAGTCCTTCCATGCTGCACAGTGACGCGAGCCAGAGTGAATGACTGTATAATCGTTCAACTTCCAGCAGCAAAGTCCTGATGAATTTTGCCTTCGGAGGCACTTCCAATTGAGCTGCCGATTCTATAGCTTGGCAATAACAGGTGCTGTGAGAAAAACCACAACAGGCACAAATTCTCTCTGCTACGAAGGGGATTTGATTATAGTTGAGCACGCTGTCCCCCATCTTTTCTAAACCTCTATGGTTGTAAAATCCCCGGTAGTCAGCATCGACGACTTTCTCCCCATAGACAAAGAGATTGAGGTAGGTTGTTATTTCTTTCTGCCCATAGAAGGAGCCTAATGGGAGTAGGGTGGTGCTTGCCGGTGGCGATTTTAAACCCGGTGCGCCCCCGGGTACGGAAGCTGGTTTGTAGTCGAAAGCAAAATCCCTTCTAAGAGGATGTTCTCCCTCAGGCCAATCATCTGCTAAAATAAGTCTTCTAAGGTCAGGGTGGCCTTGGGGAATAATACCACTCATATCTTTCAGTTCTCTTTCTGCCCAGTTTGCACCGGGAATGATGGGGGTAATAGAGTCAGGAGAAGCATTTGAAGGATCTAGATCGATTTTGAGGCAAAGAAAGGTTTTAGCTTTGTCTAAAGAGAATAGGTATACTACAGTGAATTTCCCCCTATCCTTTCTATGGTCTATTGCAGCGCAGGTAACAAATCTTCCTTTAAGCTGAATCGCAATGTGTTCTGAAATATTTTTTAATAGGGAGACATCAGTTTTAATATAGACTGCGGAAGGAGTAACACTGTCTAGAGTAATCTGCTCGGCGAAGGTTTCTTTTAAACTATTGATGATTTCAGATTGCAAAGGTGCTTCCATGGCTGATCATTTAATTGGACTATTTTTGTAATCGTTCAAAATCTCGTGGATTTCGAGCGATTAATTATTTTAGCCTTTTGTAGATTTTTTTGCCGGTTTTGTTTTTGACGCACGTTCTCTTCTTTTTCTTCCCATAATCTGGTCGCGTTTTCCATAAATAAGTGCCTTGGTGGGGCAGGTGAGAACACATGCAGGGTCTTTTCCCTTTTTCAGGCGGTGGATGCATTTATCACATTTTAATACAGTGTTTTCCTCATCTATTTGGATGACACCGAAAGGACATACGATAGTGCATAACCCACAACCAATACATCTGAGCTTTTGGAAAGTCACTGCAGAATAAGACGTCTTTTCAAGAGCATTTGTAGGACAGACGTCTACACAGGGACTTTTTTCGCAATGAAGACATGACAGGGGAATCGAGTATTTGTCGTCGATGGGAGTGACAAATATATGAGATGTACCATTGTGTTCCCTTCCACAGGCGGTCTCGCAGGCACGACAGGCAATACATCGATCTATATCAACATGGAGAATTTTAGTGGTCACCTTTATTTTCCTCCACTTGGTTTGATCTGACAGGTTGTAGTATTAAGCTCTGGATTTTTTGCTCTGGGATCCAGTGTATTAAAGGTTCGGTTGTCACCATTATTGGTAAGGAAAAAGGGTATGAAAACAACTCCAGGGAGAATTTTCTCTGAGAGACGCGCAGTAGCTTTTACTGAGCCCAATTTGGTGGAAATCTTTACCTCGCTTTGTTTTTTAATGTGAATCTTCTTGGCATCTTTGGAATTAATTTCTATGAAAAGCTCAGAAGGCGTGGACGGATTGAGCGAGCTGTAGAAAGCGGGTGTTTTGCCAAAAGTTAAGTGAAAAGGGTATTTTTTGGTTATTTTCTCTCTCTTCTTTTTAAGAGAAGGAGCGATGAATTTTCCTAATTTATCAGGGGTATTAAAATGTTCAGTATATAAAATGGGAGTTCCCGGATGTTTTGGAGTGGGGCAGGGCCAGATGGAACCATCAATTCGATTTACCCTGTTTGCAGAAATCCCGGTATAGGCAGGAACTGTTTTATTGATTTCCCTTAGGATATTTTCCGGGCTGCGAAATGAAAACTGTTTTTTGAATCCTAATTTACCGGCGATTTTGCAAAGCACCTGCCAGTTTGGAATTATATGATTCTGGGGATTGATTATCTTGGACTGTAACTGTACTCGACGTTCTGCATTGGTGTAGGTACCGGTCTTCTCGGCCCAGCAGCTGGCAGGTAGCACGATGTCTGCCTGTTTTGCCGTTTCCGTGAGAAAATGATCCTGAACTATTAGGAATTCCGCCTTTTTTAATGCCTTCTTTAATTCGTTTGCATGAGCATATTCTTCCAAGGGATCTGATTCCATAAAATAAAGGGCATTGATCTTACGGCGCTGCAGAGCTTTGATCATTTCAGGAAATGAAAATCCAGCTTTTTTAGGCAGACCCCTTAGATTCCATGATTTGGCGATTTTTTTGAGCTGAACTTCATCTTGCACGCTCACCTGCCCCGGAAGGAGAGCAGGTGATGCCCCCATATCATAACAGCCCTGGGTGTTATTGTGTTCTAATAAAGGGAAAACCCCTGTTCCAGGATTACCCAGATGTCCACATAAAAGGGCGAGGTTAGCAAGGTTGCTGATGCTACTGTTACTAGGTGAGGAATTAAAGTCCGTGCAATGTATAATCGCTGATGCAGCGGAAGAAGCATACACCTGAGCTACATCTTTGATTTTTGCAGCAGGTATGCCTGTTATCTTCTCGATATTTTTGAGTGATTGTTTGCCCATTATTTTTTGAAATGCTTCAAATCCGGAAGTGCGCTCTTCTATAAAATCCTGGTTAAAGAGATGTTTTTCTAAGATATAGATAATTATCCCGTCTATAAGATCCGCATGGGTCCCTGGATTTATTTGGAGAAAATAGTCTGCTATTAGAAGGGAAGAGGGCACTCGATGATTAATATAAATGACTTTAGCGCCTCTTGCTTTTGCTTCAAATACCCATTGGCATACTACAGGGTGGTTATCTGTAAAATTTGCTCCGGAAATCAGGATACACTCTGAATTGGCAAGGTCTGGAAAAGGGTTAGTTCCAGAGGCATAGCCAAGCGGTGCGATGAGATCAGCACTATTTAAGTTACCTTCATAAAAAGAAGTGCAATCCACATTGTTTGTGCCTATAATTCTGGCAAGTTTCTGAAAAAGGTAGGTTTCTTCGTTAGTGCAATGAGCAGAGGTGAGAAAGGCAAGTCCATTAGGACCATGTTTTTTTATTATTTGCTTAAATTTTGAGGTAATGGTGTTAATAGCCTCATCCCAGGAGATTTCATCAAATGTATTATCCTCTTTCTTTAGCAAAGGAGAATAAATCCGGTTGGGATGGTAAATAATATCTAAGACTGCATTGCCTTTTAGACACAATCCCCCTTTGTTTACGGGGTGGTTTTTCATGTATTCGATATTTGAGGCTTTTCCCTGTTCTACCAGTGTATAAAAGCCACATCCATTACCGCCGTATGGACAGATGCTTGGGATTTCCCTGGGTGAAGTCATCTTTTCAATCCCCAAATGGTTGGTCCAACCTTTTTAAACCATTTTTAAAAAGGTTGAACATAGATAAATTATTGCTGCCATTCAGTATAATGATATAGCTACCACTCTGGGTTATGTGCACAAAGATCAGGTAGATTATGGTAGAAAGATTGACAAGAGGCAGCATTGGGTAAGAGAACCCTAATGCTGCCTTAAACTGGGATCGCCACTGCTTACCTTCTTGGTGCTAACATATTAGTACGCCTTCCCTAGCCCTAACATCAATTGTCCAATAACATTCTTTGCCATTTCATTGGTTATAGGTGCGAAAATAAGTTGGCGAATGTTTCTAAAATATCGCTGCATATTATATTCCATCATAAAACCATAGCCAGCAAGGATTCTCATTCCCTTATCTGTTACTCTCTGCCCAACATCAGAGGCCCAATATTTACACATGGTTGCAGTTCCGCCAGCTCCCATTAATTCTTCTTTGGTTTTAGCCGTATCCACCAACCACGCAGCTTTGTAGGTTAGTAGTCTTGCAGTTTCAATTTCTGTTGTCATTTCAGCCAGGTAGTGCTGAATAGCCATATGTGAACCTATAGGTTTTCCAAAGGCTTCTCTTTCCTTGGCGTATTGTAATGCTTCGTCAAAAGCGCATCGGGCTATTCCACAGCACTCTGCGGCCACAATAATCCTCTCATTATTAAGGGTACCTAAGATTTGACCCCATCCTTTACCCCTTGTACCTAAGATCTGGCTTTTATGTACCTTCACATCTTCATAAGAAACCTCA
>JAZFSJ010000358.1:0-3264 GCA_036446115.1 Thermodesulfobacteriota bacterium
TCCCATGTCCTCAATCCCCAGTTAAGTGCCTTAAATCTTTCAAGATCACTTTTCCCTTCCAGTGCAACAGACCAGACCATATCATAGGGGACGTTGTTTTCTGAGTACACTTATTCTGATATTAGCATAGATATCATACTGCAAATCATACAAGAAGTAAGCTGCTATCCATAAATATTTGCAACCCGCCGTTTTCTATGTTAAGAATATCTGAAAAATTGACGTCAGAATATTTTGGTTTTTAGATCTCAACTTGTAATAAACTCATTGAAGAATGGGGACTTTTACTCGATAAAACAAGGCGTTATATAGGAGTGTTTCCTATAGTAAAGTTTTTACCGGATAGAAAAACATAAGTGTAATAGTAAACAACGTATTAACAGGTTTGAATCATAATCTACCCTACCTGGAGCTGGCCGGTTTCGGAATCCTTATCACGTCTCAGGAAAAGGAATTTTCAGGATGGCTGAAGAAATATCATTTGATTTGTCTCTTACACTAAAACAGAGGGCCAGGGGAAAACGTTTTTATTATCTGTTTGCATTCTTTAATTCCTTTTCCTGGGCAACGCTGGCCGAAGGAGTTGTCATCCTCCTGCTGTTGCGCCTTGGAGCTTCAGAAACTTGGGTGGGTATTGTGGCATCCTTGCAATATGTAGCGCTGCCGGCGATGGTATTGGGCTATACCACTGTATCCAGACTTGGTTTAACCGGGACGGCAGCGCTTTTCTGGGTAATTCGGAGTTTTTCTGCAACATTTATGATCATAGCCCCATGGACACAACGGTTTGGCGGAAATATGCCGCTGTGGTTCATGTTTTTCGGTTCGCTGGGATTTATGCTGGGACGGGCGGCGGGTTTGATGACGTTTACAGGCATCATTACCGAATTAACCACCGAGCGCGACCGGGGCGATCTGATATCAAACTCATCTAAAATCTCCCAATTTGGTTCTATCCTGATGACGATCGGGATGGCCTTTTTCCTCGGAACTGCAGCACCCCTCTATCGCTATCAGATCTTGTTAACAGTTGGAATAGTATGCGGTTTAACGGCCGCTGTTTCTCTCTGGAAAGTGCCTGAATCTGGTATATTTCGAAAAAAAACACCTTTTAAGCTTTGGGAAGAGCTCAAATGGAGTCTGGCCACCAGAGGCCGGAAGTGGTTCATGGCAATGATGCTGGGACTACCCGTCACCCAGGGCGTCACTTATGCATTCGGAATTCTGGTTGCCAAGCAAGGATATGGCCTTGCCGATCAAAACGTGATTCTTTTTGTCCTTGTTGCCACCATGGGAGGCATTGTGGCATCCTACACTTACGGTCTGTTTCTGGATCAGCTTGGCTCCCGTCCCTTGCTGGTAATTACCAGTTTTCTGGACATCGGTGGGGTTGCCCTAGTTATTTTTCTGCCTAAAACCTTTATGATCGTTTTAATCGGTGCCCTGTTTTTTATTAACGGGTATGTACAAATCGCATTCAACGCCGCCATCCAGCATTACTTTATCAGCATTACCACCCATGCCCATCAGCTTGCACACGGAATTATCACCCGGGCACTCGGTGGCATGGTCGGCGGTCTGGCACTTGGTCTTGGGGGGTGGGCGCTGGGAAGGGTCAAACTGGTTTCGGTCGGCAGCACCGATCCTTTATTACATTTTCGCTGGTTCTACGCAGGGTTGCTCTTGCTGCTGATTATTCGGACGATCGTTTTCTTCAAACTGCCCCCGCTGAAATCTCAGGGCATCCGGGATGCACTCAGCGCCCTTTTTTCTCCTTGGGACTGGCGAGCCATTCATGCGGTAAAACGTGCTATCACTGTGCAAAGTGAAGATGAAGAAAACAAAGCCCTCTCGGCGTTGATGCATACCGATTCGCGAATCTATCAGGCAGACTTGGAACGTTATTTGAATTCACCCAGTATCTTTATCCGCCAAAGAGCCATGGAAGCGCTCCAGCGGGCCAAGCCCACCAAAACCCTAATTTCCACTCTTGAAATAGACTTGCAGGTAAATCAATTCACCACAGCGCATCAGGCGGCCTATTGGCTCGGTCATTGGAAAGTAGTTGAAGCTGCGCCACTGCTTTGCAAGGCAATCAACAGTGAAGATTTTCTGCTCAGCGGTGCAGCCATCCATGCCCTTGTCGGATTTGATGAACGGAGCACGCTTCCATTGATCGAGAAAAAATTTATGGAATCGGAAAACCCCTACGTGCTGATTGAAGGTGCTAGAGCAATCTCGCTCTGGGGAAATACTTGCCATTACAACATGCTGCTTCAGAAGTACCTGCTTGATATTCCTCCTCAGGCGAAAGACGAATTATCTCTTTCTATTGCCCGCCTGTTGGGTATTTACAATGCATTTTACTTTGATCTGGGTATGCTGCACCGGGAACCCTCCCAGCTGATTCGCGAATGGCAGGAACGATTCGCATCACGGGATGAAGAGGGGCTGATTCTTGCCATTCGCTGGGACGATATGCAGCGCGGTCTCCTTGAAGCTTCTCTGAAATCTCAACAAAGACGCTTTCAGCGTTGGTTTTACAACAATACCATCGAATTCCTTGCGAAATTGCCGGATAGAGTCCACCAAGAGGGAGCATTTTTAGTAGCATTTCTTCTGCTTACACCGAACGGATTTCATATCAATTCACACTAAACAGGGAATCGGTGTCAAAGCTTGAATTGTGAATTAGCTTGTATTATTCACTGTTTGGGAAACTCGGGAACGTCTATGAATTATGCTTTATCAGTGCGTTTAGGTTAAGGAGAAATTACACGTTGACATATTTATCAAGCAGCATATGGGCATCGCCTGCGCAGACTTTTGTCAATACGGTCAATGTCGTGGGTGCCATGGTGAAAGGGATCGCCCTGGATGAAGTGGAAAAATCAGTAGCGGCAGAGGGTACGCGAAAACAAGAAGGAAAGATTGTCTGAAACATGAATGTTCAAGGAAATAAAGGCGAGATAGTCATATATCAGACGGAAGATGGACAAACGTCTTTAGAAGTTAACCTGGTTGAGGATACTGTATGGTTGGATACCCATCAAATGGCGGATCTTTTTCAACGAGACAGAACCGTTGTTGTCAGGCACATAAGGAATATCTATAAAACATGTGAATTGTTGCCGGATTCAACCTGTGCAAAAATTGCACAGGTTGCTAAGGACGGTAAAAAAAGGGTGATGGATTTCTATAGCCTGGACATGATTATTTCTGTAGGATACCGTGTCAATTCATTACGCGGCACCCAATTCCGTA
>JAZFSJ010000359.1:0-2963 GCA_036446115.1 Thermodesulfobacteriota bacterium
GGTTCCCTCTATGGTTGATGTGGTAGATCGCTCCTGGAAATTCAAGTCTTGGTTTCCGTGGCATGAAGTCCTCCTGTTTGAATAAGGAAGACCTAGCAAAAGCTTTGCCAAATGGGAGTTGGAAGGTGTGATAAATGCGATTGACGGAGATATTGTTAAATTCCCGGCCTGACCCCAATGTCGCCTGTTCCTTATAAACCAGCGATTATTGTGTTTTGTAAAGTCCCGCCCTGGATTCATTAAGATACAGGGCAATTTTCCCAGATTCCCTTAGCTCTTTAAGGCCCTTGTTGAATTTATCCATACGGTCCTGGTTCTTTGGCACCATTTTTGAGAGGAGCAGGTGGTGTGGAGCAGCCTTTACTGGCCGTTTGTGATACTTGATAGTGGATACTTCTTCCTGGTGAAAAGAATTGTTTAGTAATTCCATGCCGGCATCCAAGTCACATGGGAAGATCTGGATTCTACCAGCGAGAAGTTTCTTGAAGTTTACCTTATCGCTGGATGCCCTCACGACATCTATAAGTTTCTCTTTTTCGGCATCCCCGAAGGATTTCCCGTAATCGTAATCAATTGTGCCACCGATCTTGACCCCCTTAAGGTCACTGATCGTCTTCCAGTCGAAATTATAGTTTTTCTTATAGAAGAAAACATATTGGACATCCAGGATTGGATCGCTAACAAAAAAAGATTCCCTTCTTTTAGGGGTGTCGAACCATAGGAAAGTTCCATCCCATTTACCGCTTTTTGCGTTCTGTAGAGAGTTTGCCCATGGAAAATATCCATACTCTGTATCTATTCCCTGTGAAAGGAAAGCTTCTGTTACGATTCTTGATGCCACACCGGAATATTTGAGATTTTCCGATTGGTACGGGGGCCACTCGCCACTTGCCAGGCGTACTGAATCTGCGTGGCCCAATAAAGGAGATAACCCAAGAACAGTGATAAGAGATAGTGTTAACAGGTATCTTTTCATTTCATCCCCCTCAATTACTTATTAAATGATTTTCACAGCTTCTACTAAATCTCCAACTTTGCTGAGAAAGTTCCTCTACCTTAAGGACCTGAGTTTTTACAGGAGCAACTTTCCTGATTTAAACATCCTGCTCATCACTGTCTTCTTCTTTGTTGGTTTCTTCGTAGACAACAATTTGCTGTCCGTCCAAATAATTTTCTTCTTGAGGTTCGACAATTTTCTTCATTCCATCAACAATTTTCGCTATCTTTTCCGCGGCTGCCAGGATCTTTTCGGCTATACCACTTACCTTTTCGGGTAATCCCTCTGGGTTCTGTTGGATGGCAGACTGAAGTATAGCTACAAAACCAAAGATACCTGTAAGGGGTTGATTGATAGAGTGAGCAGCACCTCCTGCGGCTGATCGAACACTTTCCATCTTGACTTGATTTAACCTGTCCACCTCACCCGCCACATGTCTCATCACAACATAACCTACAACACCTAAAGAAATAAGAATGATAGCCATTAGTGCAAATAGTAAAAGAATAGTTGTTTGAGTTTTTTTGGCATGTTGTTTTATATCGGACTCATGGATAAAACGCCCAAATCCCATAAATATTCTCGGGTTGGGAACATAGTCAGAAGACCTGTTATCTACAAAGCCTGATTTAAAGTAAACAGGTGCAAATCCTGTGATATGATTTATATGTTCAATACGAAACTTACCTACTCCCTGTTCTCCGGCAAGCATCTTGTGTGCGATTAAGCTAAAACTCTCCTTTTCAGCGACTTCCGGAGGGCTTATCATTTTTCCCACAACAGGATGTTGGGTATCTTTTTCCATTGTGATATCAAATGAAATGATTTCTCCGTAACTGTCCACAACGTAATATTCATCAAAGTTTCTTAACTTTTTCTCAAAGGTGTTGTTTGTCGAAAAAATAACCGTTAAAACTCCTATGCTTTCACCAGCCCGGTGATCTTGTTCAGATAGGTGGACAGGAACCGAAAGGCCAAAAACATGCCCTGTTCCGGGGATAAATCGGGGTTTATGCAGCGTAGACGTTTGGACTTCCTTCGAATACAATATAAACTCATCCCACCAGGTTTGAGGAATAGCGGAAAATGCTAATTCTTCAGGAAAATAATTAATAGTTTCCCCCTCATATTCATTATAAGATATCCCTAATATCACTTCACCTTCCCTTACCTCTTCTTCAAAGTAATCCTTGAATATATCTAGTATTTTCTCTGGGTTTTCTACATTAATAGCTATCAGACTACCTAAATTATCCACTTCGAGTGCTTCCCACACCAGAAACTCCTCCAGGGTTTCCTTAACCCGCAAAGCTTCATTAAGGAGGAGCTGTTCTACTGTACTGCTGATCTTATCCTGCATTTCCACAAAGTTTGACTGAACAAAAACCAGCGTGAAACTGACAAACAATAAAGCGGCGGCAATAAGGCCAATTGCAACACGCGATGTTACTTGATGCTTTTGATCCGGAATTGTTGTATTGGTTTGTTCCATTTTCCGAACCCCTATACATCTCCTTGAGTATTTTACAACCCTATTGGCCCTGAAAATCGATGACCTTCCCCCGCGAATCAGGTCCAAGACCATGTTAAAGGGTTGTGTCGATTTTAGCAAATATAAAGGTTATGTTAAAGATAAAGATATCGTTTGGAAGAGATCGTCCGCAAACTGCGTGAAGCAGCGTTCTGATCAGCCAGGGCAAGCCCGTTACTCTGGTAACCAAATCCCTCGGAGTTTCAGAAGTTACCTATTACGGCTGGGGGGAAACACAGGGGTCAGAGCAACATCTAGAATTAACACTCTGACTTCACCCTCTATTTCATGGCTTGGAAAGTACATGGAATTGGTTAAAATAAGGGCGTGGGGGCGAGCTGGCTTCGACGGGGGTCATTGACGTCCGTGGTGCATGCCGAGGGTCCGGTGGCCTCGTAAAAAACCGGATATTATAGCTGCCAATGAATCTGGCTA